>JAUIDM010000128.1 GCA_030428915.1 Alphaproteobacteria bacterium
ACACCGGCGGTCAACGGATAGACCGGTTCGAAATCGGGCAGCTCGCGCGCCTCGTCGGGGCGCAGGATATGGTCGGGATGCGGCATCTGCGCGAGACCGTCAAAGAGCTCCAGCTTGCCGGAAATCAGCCGCCGTTGCCCCGTCGGCAACTGCTTTTGCAGCCAGTCGCCCTTGGCGTGAAAGAAGACCAGCTGAAACTCGGTTTCCGCATCCCGAACGAAAACCCGCGCCGGGCCGCCCTTGCGGCGGGGGGGCACATGGGCGCCAACCTCCACCTCGACCGTCACCGTCGATGGCAGGGCCGCGCCCTTGATCGTGCGGCGCGGGCGGCGGTCGATTACCGCGTAAGGCAGGGTGAAGAGAAGATCGCGCGGACGTTCGATACCCAGTTGCGCGAAATGTTTGGCCGTCTTCGGCCCGACGCCGTCCAGCGTCTCCAGCTCCGCAAAAAGCGGGAAGAGGACGGCGGGGCGGCTCATGCGCCAATGAGTCTCAGCCAGGCATCCTCGTCGATCATTTCGATGCCCAATGCTTCAGCCTGCTTGGCCTTCGACCCCGCCCCCGGCCCCGCAACGACAAGGTCGGTCTTGGCAGAAACCGAACCGGAAACCTTGGCCCCCAGCGCCTCGGCCCGCGCCTTGGCCTCGGCCCGCGTCATCTTTTCCAGGCTGCCGGTGAAGACCACGGTCTTGCCCGCGACCGGGCTGCCCTCGGTCCTGGGCCGTTCAACATCCTGAACGTCAAGCTCAGCCACCAGCCGGTCGATGGAGGCGCGCTCTGCGTCCTGATGGAAGGTATTGACGAGCGAGGCGGCCATGACCGATCCGACCCCGTCCACAGCCAGAAGGTCGTCCCATTCCTGTCCCTCGCCTATGATTGCGCCGGTCATCGCGGCCTCGAAGGCCGTCCAGCTACCATAATGGCGGGCGATCAGGTTGGCGGAACTCTCACCGACATGGCGGATGCCAAGCGCGTAGATTAGCCGATTGAGTGCGATTTTTCTTTTTTCCTCAATCGCCTGAAAGAGATTGCTCACAGATCTCTCACCAAACCCGTCGCGGTTCTTCAGCTTGGTCAGATTGGCCGCATCCCGTCTGGCCAGCGTGAAGATATCTGCCGGCTCCCGGATCGGCAGCGCCTTGTCGGTATAGAACATCTCGATCTGCTTGGCGCCCAGTCCTTCGATGTCAAACGCCCCGCGAGAGACGAAATGTTTCAATTTTTCAACGGCCTGCGCCGGGCAAATGAGGCCGCCAGTGCAGCGGCGGACCGCGTCGCCCTCTTCGCGCACCGCATCCGAGCCACATTCCGGGCAGAGAGCCGGAAAGGTGTAGGGATGCGCGTCGTCCGGGCGTTTCGACAGGTCCACATCAGCAATTTTCGGGATCACATCGCCCGCGCGGTAAACCTGCACCCAGTCGCCTTCCCGTATGTCCTTGCCGTCCCGGATTGCATTCCCCTTCGCATCGCGCCCGGCGATGTAATCCTCGTTGTGCAGCGTTGCATTCGAGACAACGACGCCGCCAACCGTGACCGGCGTCAGCCGGGCGACAGGGGAAAGCGCGCCGGTGCGGCCCACCTGAATTTCGATCTTTTCCAGACGGGTCCAGGCAAGCTCGGCCGGAAACTTGTGGGCAATCGCCCAACGGGGTGTGGTGGACCGAAACCCGAGCCGTTGTTGCAGGCCAAGGTCGTTGACCTTGTAGACGACGCCGTCGATGTCGTAGCCAAGGGTCGCGCGTTTCTGTTCGATCTCGGCATAGACCTCCAGTAGGGCCTTCGGTCCGTCGCAGTCCTGCGTCAGCGGATTGGTCTGAAATCCCAGCGCCTTGAGGCGCCCGACCGCCGCCATTTGGGTTTCGCCCAGCGGTTCGGAGAGCTCCCCCCAGCTATAGGCGAAGAAGCGCAGGGGCCGCGAGGCGGTGATCCTTGCATCCAACTGGCGCAGGGAACCTGCGGCGGCATTGCGGGGATTGGCAAAGGTCTTGCCACCGGTTTCGGACTGCCGTTCGTTCAGGGCGGCGAAATCCTCATGGCTCATATAGACCTCGCCCCGCACCTCCAGCAGCTCCGGGGCGTTGGTAAGGTTTTCGGGGATATCGGCGATTGTTCGGGCGTTTTCGGTGACGTTTTCCCCCGTCTCGCCATCGCCGCGCGTCGCGGCCTGTACCAGAACGCCGTTTTCATAGCGCAGCGACAGCGAGAGCCCGTCGATCTTTGGCTCGGCCGTGTAGGTCAGCAGCGCGTCCGGGCCAAGATTGAGATAGCGCCGGATGCGGTCGTCGAAATCCTCGATATCTTCGGGCGAGAAGGCGTTGCCGAGGCTGAGCATCCTGACCGAATGGCGGACCTTGGCAAAGGTCTCGGACGGCGCGGCACCGATCTGCTGCGTCGGGCTGTCGGCGCTTGCAAGATCGGGAAAGCGCGCCTCGATCTCCTGAAGGCGCCGCTTGAGCGCGTCATAATCGGCATCGGAGATCTCGGGCGCGTCTTTGGTGTGATAGGCGCGGTTCGCACGGGCCACCTGACCAGCGATACGCTGCCATTCTTCCGCCGCTTCGGCAGCCGACAACGCTGCGACGGTCACGACACCATCCGCTCCCGATCCCTGCCCTGCTCCCGACATGAAACACCTCCCCGAAGCCGTCCCAGCCAGTGTTAGGGTCAGCGTTCGGAGAGGTCCAGTCTTCGTGTCGTCCTGACTGTGAACCGTGAGGGATGTCAGGCCCCAACCGCCAGTTTGCGGTTGGCCTCGCTCGGGCTGGGTTCGCGCAGCACATAGCCGCGGCCCCAGACCGTCTCGATATAATTCTCTCCGCCGGTCGCCTCGGCGAGCTTCTTGCGAAGCTTGCAGATGAATACGTCAATTATCTTCAGCTCAGGCTCATCCATGCCGCCATAAAGATGGTTGAGGAACATTTCCTTAGTCAGCGTCGTGCCCTTACGGAGCGACAGAAGCTCCAGCATCTGGTATTCCTTGCCGGTCAGGTGCACCGGTGTGCCTTTAACCTCCACCGTCTTGGCATCAAGGTTCACGTCGATCATGCCGGTCCTGATAATCGACTGAGCGTGGCCCTTGGACCGACGGATGATCGCATGGATACGCGCGACCAGTTCCTCGCGGTGGAACGGCTTGGTCAGGTAATCGTCGGCGCCGAAACCGAAGCTGCGGATCTTGTTTTCCGTGTCATCCGCGCCGGTCAGGATCAGAATCGGCGTGTCGATCTTCGACAGGCGGAGCTGGCGAAGAACCTCATGCCCGTTCATGTCGGGCAGGTTGAGGTCAAGAAGGATCAGATCGTAATCATAAAGCTTCGCCAGATCGATGCCTTCCTCGCCCAGATCGGTGCAGTAGACGTTCAGATTGGCATGGGTCAGCATCAATTCGATACTGCGGGACGTCGTGGGATCGTCCTCGACCAACAGAATTCTCATCAGGCGTACTCCGCATTAATCCCTTAATCATCCAAACCTTGTCGCAGAATGGTTAACTGCAAGTTACCAGTGCGTTCAAAGCGAATGAATCAATCTATGGTTGACGGTATTTCTGGATTGCAGTGACCTTCAAGCCCTTTTCGCCATGACGCTCGACTGCGGACCGCCAAAGCTCAAACTCTTCTTCCGACAGCCCATAGCGGTCTAGCGCCTCTATCAGCGTCAAAAGCCCGTATGCCACAGCCTTCACGACCTTGGCCTTGCGGCTGGCAACCCAGCGCTTGGTCGTGGCCGGCGGCAGGTCGGCACGGGTCATGATTGTCCCGTCCGGCAATGTGATGGCTCGCGGCCCGTCGATCTTTTTCAGAAACATGGTTCACCCCTCGGTCTTCACCCGAGAAAGACCCTGCGCCGCCAGCCTTAACGGGCAGTGAAACGGTGACTTGTGAGTATGTAGGATTTTCCTATATTCCTCCCCATCTCCCGGAGGTTCCATGGCCCTTGACGAAACACAGCCCCTGAACTCGCTTGGCTTCGCCAAATCCCCCGCCGAAACGCGGGTCGTGGTGGCCATGTCGGGCGGCGTGGATTCCTCGGTCGTGGCCGCATTGCTGGCCGAGCAAGGCTACGACGTCGTGGGTGTGACGCTCCAGCTATACGACCACGGTGCAGCGCTGGCCAAGAAAGGGGCCTGCTGCGCCGGTCAGGATATCCACGATGCCCGCCGCGTGGCCGAGGCGATGGGGTTTCCGCATTATGTGCTCGACTACGAGAACATGTTCCGCGAGGCGGTGATCGACGAATTCGCCGATGCCTATCTGGCGGGCGCAACCCCGGTGCCCTGTATCCGCTGCAATGAGCGGGTGAAATTCAAGGACCTGCTGGCGACCGCAAAAGACCTCGATGCCGATTGCATGGCGACGGGGCATTATATCCAGCGAAAGATGGGCGCAAACGGGCCGGAACTACATTCGGCCGCCGACCCCAACCGCGACCAGTCCTATTTCCTGTTCTCGACAACGCCGGAACAGCTTGAATACCTGCGCTTCCCACTGGGTCACCTGGCCTCCAAGGCCGAAACGCGGGCACTCGCCGCGAAATACGGGCTGAGCGTGGCGGACAAGCCCGACAGTCAGGACATCTGCTTCGTTCCGAACGGGAACTATGCCAGCGTCATCGAGAAGCTGCGGCCAGGCGCGGCCGACCCGGGCGAGATCGTCGACCTGGATGGCACCGTTCTGGGCGAACATCGGGGTGTCATCCACTATACGATCGGTCAAAGGCGTGGGCTCGGAATCGGCGGGCTGGCCGATCCGCTTTACGTCGTGAAGCTCGACCCCGAAACACGTCGGGTGGTGGTCGGCCCGAAAGAGGCGCTGTCCACGCGGACGGTTCCGGTGCGCGAGATCAACTGGATCGGCGATGGGGCGTTCGAAGGGCAACCGGAGCGGCAGGTTCTTGTCCGCATCCGCTCGACCCGGCCGCCACGCCCTGCGGTGATCCGGCCGGTTTCGGCGACCGAGGCGACAGTCGAACTCATCGATCCGGAAGAAGGCGTGTCGCCCGGTCAGGCTTGCGTGTTCTACGAGGAAGGCACGACCCGTATTCTCGGCGGCGGATGGATCTGGCGCGGGGCCGACTGACCACCGCGTCCCGGATTTTCGGGGCAAAATCGGTCTACGCCGATGCCTGGTTGTGGAGGGCGCCAAGCACCGACCGCGCCGCCCTCAACCCCGGTGCCTCATCCCCCCGCCCGAGCCTGTCCATCGTGACCTCCATAGCCTTCAGTTGCGCCTCGCGGTCCGCCTCGCCGGAAAGCAGGCGGGCAAGAGCCGTGGAGATCGGGCCGGGTTGGCAGGCGGGGCCAAGGAATTCCGGAACGACCCGGGTCTCGGAGACGATGTTGACCAGCGTCACGGTGTCGATCAGCGCGGCACGTTTCATCATCCACCAGGTCAGGCGATTGAAATCGTGGGCGATCACCATGGGCACCCGGTTTGCGGCGAGTTCCAGGCTGACCGTACCCGACGCTGCCAGTGCCAGGTCGGCGGCGGCAAAGACCGCGCGCTTCTCCTCAGCATCCTCAACGATCAGTGGTGCGACCTTCCAGCGGGCGGCAAAGGAACGCACCAGTGGAGCCACACCGCGAACGGTCGGGATCACCACGCGGAGCGACGGTTCCCGGTCCCTGAGACGGGCAATCGCCTCCTCGAACCGTGGAGCAAGCCGCGTCACCTCGCCCTTGCGCGATCCGGGCAGGCAGAGAAGCAGCGGCTGATCGCGGCCGATCTGATGCGTCTGACGGAAGGCTACCGCCTCCGCCTCCGCCGCGCGCGTCTCGGCCACGACCGGATGGCCCACGAAGTCACAGGTCATGCCGGCGGCCTCCATATAGGGCGGCTCAAACGGGAAGAGCGCCAGCACATGGTCGATAACCTCGGCCATCTTCGCGGCGCGCCCCGGGCGCCACGCCCAGACGGTGGGGGCGACATAATGGATCGTCTTCTGTTCCGGCCGCGATTGGCGTACCAGCCGCGCCACGCGCAGACAAAAGTCCGGGCTGTCGATGGTGATCAATGCGTCGGGCGCAAGTTCGCTCACCCGTGCCGCTGTCTCGGCGATCCGGCGCTTCAGGTGGCGGTATTTCGGCAGGACCTCCATGATCCCCATGACCGACAATTCTTCCATCGGAAAGAGGCTTTGCAGCCCCTCCTCCTCCATCTTCGGGCCGCCGACGCCATGGAATTCAACGCCGGGCGCCAGCGTCTTCAGCCCCGCCATCAGGGCAGCACCAAGGCTGTCGCCCGAAGCTTCCCCCGCGATGAGGAAAAGCCTCATGGCTCGCGCGCCCAGAGGAAGAGCCCGGCCTTGTCCGCTGCTGCAATCGTTTCCGGGCGGTCAAGCAGGATGACGCCGCCCGCCTCCCACGCAATTCCGGCAAGCCCGGCTTTCGCGGCTCCCGCGACGGTTGCGGGGCCAAGCACCGGAAGGTCCATGCGTCGGTCCTGACCGGGCTTCGGCGCCTTGTAGAAGACCCCCTTGCTTCCCTTCGGGTCAGGTTTGAGGTGGGCGGCATGGTCTGCCACAAAGGCAAGCATCGCATCGGTTCCGGGCAGGCTTTCGATGGCGAGGCACAGGCCCTGCGCCACCACCGCGCCTTGCCCGATATCCATCGGTCCGACGGCAGCGACGATGCCCGCGGCGCGCTCTGCATCGCGGCGGTCGGCTTCGCTGGGTGTTCCGGTAAGAATGCCGGCCGCGGGTACAAGGTCCGGAGCGACGTCCTCCACGCCCACGACGGCGAAATCCCACTCTTCGAAAATCGCCACGACTTCGCGCAACAGCGTGTCGTCGCCCTTCTGAAAGGCCGACAGAAGGCGTGGCACCAGCGTGGCCGTGCGGGGGTCGATCAGTTCCGGCTCGATCCGCGGACGGCTCAGGGACCCCGCGAAGACGACACGGGTCACGCCCTTTTCGGCAAGGTAATCCAGGAACGGTGCCAACCGTTCGATCCGGAAGCGAACCGGTTCCGTGCCCGGTATTTCGCAGGGAAATCCGTCCATCTCGGCGATTGTTACCGCCTCGCCAGCGTCTGACAGGGCGGCGGCAAGGTCACGCGGCAAGGCGCCCTGCCCTGCAATGAGCGCGGTGTGGGTCATCTCGGCGTCAGGAACGACCGGTCGGAGGGGCCGAGAATGAAATCGAGGATCTCGCGCACCAGTTCATTGTCGGTGCCCTCTTGGGCGCGTGCCCGCGCGGTCTCGCGGAACGTGCCTTGACCCAGCGCCCCCACCAGATCGCGAAGCGCCGCGATGTCCGCGCGTCCTGCGCCGCGCCGCTTCAGCCCGACGATATTCAGCCCGTCGAGCGTGCCACGCGGCCCCTGAACAAGACCATGTGGGATCACATCCGCCGTGACCATCGTCACGGCACCGATCATCGCACCCCGACCGATGCGAACGAACTGATGCACGCCCGACAGGCCGCCGACGATGACTTCATCCTCCAGCACGCAATGCCCGGCCAGCGCCACGTTGTTCACGAGGATGACCTTGTTGCCGATCTGGCAGTCATGGGCGACGTGGCTGCCGGTCATGAAAAGTCCGTCATCGCCGATCCGCGTCACGCCGCCGCCGCCCTCGGTCCCGGAATTCATCGTGACGCCTTCACGGATACGATTGCGCTTGCCGATGATCAGCCGCGTCTTTTCGCCCCGGAATTTCAGATCCTGCGGCACTTCCCCCAGGGTGGAGAAAGGAAAGATCACCGTTTCATTGCCAATCTCGGTCAGCCCGGTGATCACGGCGTGGCTCTTTACCTCGACGCCGCGGCCCAGCTTGACCTCGCCGCCGATGACGCAGAACGGACCGATCCGGCAATCCGGACCGACAACCGCCCCCGGTTCCACATGGGCCGAGGGATGTATGACCGCGCTCTCGGCGATGGTCATCGGGTCAGTCCCGAAGATCCATCATCGCGGCGATGTCCGCCTCGCAGGCCAGTTCGCCACCGACCCTGCCCTCACCATGGAACTTCCAGATCTTGCCGCCCCCCCGTTTCACGGTCATGTGCAGCTCCAGAACATCGCCCGGCACCACCATGCGGCGGAACCTGCATGCATCGATCGAAAGGAAATAGGTCAGGAGATCGCGGCCGACCACATCCATCGAGATGCCGACAAGAACGGCGGCGGCCTGAGCCATGGCTTCAACGATGGTGACGCCCGGCATGATCGGCTTCGCCGGGAAATGGCCTTGAAAATGCGGCTCGTTGAAGGTGACGTTCTTGATCCCGACGCAGCCCTTGTCGCGTTCGATATTGATGACCTTGTCGATCAGCAGAAACGGATACCGATGCGGGATGATCCGCTGGATCAGATGGATATCGGCCTCGGTGATCGGTGATGCAGTCATGCGGTCTACTCCCAAGGGGGCATGTCGGTCTGGCCTTGCTAGCAACTCGGCCCATGGCTGGCAAGCCGCGCCGATCAGTTGCCGCTGTCGTCCTCGCCATCCGGTTGCGGCGCCTGCTCCGGCTCGCCGGTGACCGGCGCGTCGGTCCCTTCGCCCAAAGCCGCGTCGATCTCGGCGATAAGGTCGTCAGTGATGTCAATCGCGTCGGCGGCAAGAAAGATCGCGCGGGAATCCAGCACTGCCACCGCTCCACGGCTGCGCACCGCCTCTTCGATCACGGGAAAAGCGGCAGTGAAAAAGGTCTGGCGCTCGGCATCCTGCATCTGGCCAATCAGACGCACCTTGGCATCCTGCCTCTGGCGGATTTCGATCACCTTTGCGTCGAAGGCATCGGCCGCGGCACGAAATGCCTCGGGCTCCATCGTCGCGCGCTGTTCGGTCAGCGCCTTTTCCTCGGCCGTCAGTTCAGCCTCGATCTGGCGGTTTTCTGCAGAAAGATCGGCCGAAGCTGCCTCGATCCGTTCGGCGGCACGCTTGCCCCACAGCGTTTCCTGATACACCCGCTCCTGATCCAGCGTCAGAATCGGGCTTTGTCCATCCTGAGCCTTGGCAGCGGCCCCGACCGCAAGGGTCAGGGCCAGGATTGCCATTTTGAGACTGCGCATCAGAACCGGGTCGAAACGGTCAGATCGAAGTTCTGCTCCTTGTCGTAGCTTTGCTTGTCGATCGCCTTGGAGAAATTGAAACGCAGCGGGCCAAGGGGCGTGTCCCAGAAGATCGACACACCGATGGAACTGCGCAGATGCAAGTCATCGTCGATCCGCCCGCCGAGCGTATTGTCCAGCCCCCAGACCGAGCCGATATCGGCGAAGAGGCCACCGGTGATACCGTATTCCTCGGGCAGGCCCAGCGGGAATTCGGCCTCAACCCGCGCCACGGCAAAAAAGTTGCCGCCAACCGCGTCCCGATTGGGCACAGTAAGATCGCGCGGACCAATACCGTTCGGCTCGAATCCCCGGATCTTGCCATTGCCGGTGAAGCGATCCAGCAAGCGGCTGTCGCCCTTCGTGGTCACAACCGCACCGCCTTCAAGCTCGGCCCGAAGCGTCACCTCTTCGCGCATGATCTTTTGCTGATACGAGGCCAGCCCCGTGGTGGTCACAGCCTCGATATCGCCGCCGACACCGGCGAAATCCTGACCAAAGCGCAAGAGCAGCGAGCGGTTCGGATCAAGCCCACCGATGCGGGTGTCATAGCTGTAGGTATAACCCAGGGAACTGCTGATTTCGGCGCCGCGCCGCGCCTCGTTCTTTAGAAGCTGCGAGGATCTTGAGGACACACGTAGAAGCTCGTCCTGCGCGATCTTGTAGCGCAGTTCCAGACGGCTGAATTCGGCTATCGGAAACTCGATGGAGGGCGAAACACCGATGCGTTTGGTGGAATAGTCGGAATTGTCGTTGTCCGTCGTCGTGTAATAGCCGGAGAAACGGAATTTCAGGTCACGGTCGAGGAAGGCCGGTTCGATAAACGTGATCGAACTGTTCTTGTTGTCCGCGCCGGTCGACAGGTTGATGCTTACGAACTGGCCACGCCCGAGGAAGTTTGCCTCAGAGAGACCGACGTTGAACGCGGCGCCGTTCGACACGCTGTAGCTGGCGCCAAAGGTGAGAGAACCGGTCGGCTTTTCCTCCACATCGACATCGACGATCACCTGATCGGTCGCCGTGCCCTGACGGGCGTCGACATCGGCAGTTTCGAAGAAATCGAGCGCGCGGATGCGTTCCGCCGCCTCGCGTATCTCGCGCGGATTGAAGGGATCGCCCTCAACCGTGCGGAACTGGCGCCGGATGACCTGGTCGAGCGTGGTTGCGTTGCCTTCGATATCGATACGTTCGACAAAGACACGCGGTCCCTTGGTCACGGCAAAGACGACATCCAACGTCTGGTTGCGTTCATTCCGGGTGATGCGCGGCACGATGTTCACGAAATCCACGCCCTGCTTCAGCGCGACCGCTTCCATTCGGTTGATCGTATTGTCGATGGCGCTGGGCGAATAGGTTTGCCCGCTGCGCAGCCGGATCGCGTCGGCATAAGGCGCGACGTCGACGCCGTCGTATTCGCTGACGGCGGTGATGTTGCCGAAGCTGTAGCTCAGCCCCTCGCGTACCGCGAAGGTCAGGAAGAAAGCGTCACGCTCCTGCGAGAATTCCCGTGACACCGACAGAACCTGAAAATCGATGTAGCCACGGGCGCGGTAGAAAT
>JAUIDM010000129.1 GCA_030428915.1 Alphaproteobacteria bacterium
AAGGAGCGTGTCATGTTCAAAGGGTCCTTCCCAGCCCTCGTCACGCCGTTCAAGAACGGCGAGCTGGATCTGGACACGCTCAAGAAACTCGTGGAATGGCATATCGCCGAAGGCAGCCACGGGCTCGTCCCCGTTGGCACGACCGGCGAAAGCCCGACGCTGTCTCATGAAGAGCATATCCGGGTGATCGAGGAAGTGGTCAAAGCAGCCGCCGGACGCATCCCGGTGATCGCCGGTGCCGGGTCGAACTCGACCGAAGAGGGGATCGAACTTATCCGCGGCGCCGAGAAAGCCGGCGCGGATGCGGCGCTTGTCGTGACGCCCTACTACAATAAGCCCACCCAACGCGGGCTTTACGCGCATTTCAAGGCGATGCACGATGCCTGCAACCTGCCAATCATCATCTACAATATCCCCGGCCGTTCGGTCGTGGATATGAGCCCCGAGACGATGGGAGAACTGGCCAAACTGCCGCGTGTCATCGGCGTCAAGGATGCGACAGGCAAGATCGAGCGTGTCAGCCAGCAGCGCGCGCTTTGCGGGCGCGATTTCATCCAGCTTTCGGGCGAAGATGCGACCGCGCTTGGCTTCAACGCGCATGGCGGGGTTGGCTGCATCTCGGTTACCGCGAATGTCGCCCCGAAGCTTTGCGCCGAGTTCCAGGAGGCGACGCTGTCCGGTGATTTCGCGACGGCCCTAGCGTATCAGGACCGGCTGATGCCCCTCCACGAGGCGATCTTCATCGAGCCGGGGCTGGCGGGGGCGAAATATGGATTGTCCCAGCTTGGCATGTGCACGGAAGAGGTCCGCATGCCGCTGACCACGCTGCTGCCCGAAACCAAGGCAAAGATCGACGCCGCGATGCGTCATGCGGGCCTGATTAACTGATCTGCACGTCGTGCGCCGGTCTCACGTATCGGCGCGCGCCGCGTCCATCAGTCGGCGCATTTCGTGGATTGCAGGCTTCAGTCCGGCAAAGATCGCCTCACCGATCAGGAAATGGCCGATATTCAGTTCGCGCACTTCCGGAAAGGCCGCGACCGGCATGACCGTGTCATAGGTCAGGCCGTGGCCGGCATGAACCTCCAGTCCCAGCGAATACGCAAAGGCGGACATGTCGCGGAGGCGCGCCAGTTCCGCATCGCGTTCGGCCAACCTTCCCTCGGCGTGAAAATCGCAATAGGCGCCGGTATGCAGTTCCACCACCGCCGCGCCAATGCGGTGAGCGGCCTCAATCTGAGCGGCGTCGGCAGCGATGAAGATGGAGACGCGGCAGCCCGCCTCGGCTAGCGGCGCGATGAAATGCGCCAGCTGATTTTCGTCGCGCGCGACTTCCAGCCCGCCCTCGGTCGTGCGCTCTTCACGTTTTTCGGGCACGATGCAGACGGCATGCGGCCTGTGGCGCAGTGCGATCTTCTGCATCTCGTCCGTTGCGGCCATCTCGAAATTCAGGGGGACCGACAACGCTTCCATCAGCCGGTCGATATCCCCGTCGGTGATGTGGCGCCGATCCTCGCGCAGATGCGCCGTGATGCCGTCTGCACCCGCCTCCTCCGCGAGTTTCGCTGCACGGACCGGATCGGGATAGGCCGAGCCGCGGGCGTTTCGAACGGTCGCCACGTGGTCGATATTCACGCCCAGCCGCAGTTCATTCACGTCACATACTCCGAATTGGAAAGTTCCAGCGACAGGTTATCCCGGCACCGCGGGTGCTGTGAACGGCGGAATCGTCATGGGTACAATCTGATTTGCGGCGCTTCGGGCTTTGATCACCTCACCCCAAACCCGACACACATCAGCCGTTTTCCGCCTTTTCCTCGGCCCGGGCATGCAATTTCGCCTTCAGCTTGTCAAAACGCGCCTTCAGCCGCTTGCGGCGGTGTTTCTGATAGGCAGCGATCACCGGTTCGGACAGGTAGTAGCACAGGATGCCGGCCAACACACCGGGGGCGAGACCGCCGACCAGATAGGGCAGAAAGACTTCATTGAAGAAATTGTAGAGATTGTCCCAACTCGTTGTCGCTTCGGTAAAGATGGCGAAGAAATTGTGCTTCAGATCCTCACCTGCGCCCACGAACTTGCCGAAGAGCGTCGCATGTTGGCTTTCATCAAACTGGGTGCCAAGGATCAGATGACCGAACTTCATCGACGAAA
Source organism: Alphaproteobacteria bacterium (assembly GCA_030428915.1). Taxonomy (GTDB): domain Bacteria; phylum Pseudomonadota; class Alphaproteobacteria; order Rhodobacterales; family Rhodobacteraceae; genus Albidovulum. The sequence continues at coordinate 2,155 of JAUIDM010000129.1, forward strand.
AGGCGATGATGGGGAAGGTGATCGGATTGCCGAAGAAGGTGCCGAGAAGCGCGGCGAGGATGTTGCCGCGTGCGGTCTTGGCGATGAGAGCGGCGGCAATGAAATGCAGTCCGAAGAGTGGCGTGAACGAGACGAAGACACCGGCCCCCACGCCGCGCGCGATGCGGTCCGGACGGTCGGGCAGCCGGCGGACCCGGTGTTTCACGTAGTGAAAGGCACGGGTCCAACCGCCCCGAGGCCAGAACGCCTCGGCGATAAGTTGCAAATAGGACCGCGGTGTTCGCCTTTTGAAAACCACCTACTCTTCCCCTTCACCCCTCTCAGGGCTTGCGACTCAGGTCACGATACCGTTCGACCTGCGCCACATCGCTTTCGGCCTCAAGGGCCTTAAGCACCATGTGCAAATGTTCGACATCCCTCAAATCAACTTCCACTATAAGACGGTAAAAATCAGGCTTACGGTCGACGAAAGTAAGGTCTGAGATGTTGGCTTTCTGTTCGCCGATCAGCGTACAGATGCGGCCAAGCACACCTGCATCGTTGGCAATCGTCAGGTTGAGGCTGATCGTGTAGACCGGCGCGTGGCGGCCGGAATGCCAGCGCAGGTCGATCCAGCGTCCGGGCTGTTCCTCGAACTCGGCCAGTGCAGGGCAGTCAATGGCGTGAATGACCGCGCCCTGCCCGCGATAGGTGATGCCGACAATACGCTCGCCGGGCACCGGCTGGCAGCAATTGGCACGACGGAAGGACTGGTCGGCGGTAAGGCCGACGACCGGCTGGCGAACATCGACCTCTTCGCCGGGATTGGCGAGCGCAAGTTCGGGATAGATCGCCTCGATCACCTCGCGCGCTGTCAGTTCGGCGCTGCCAAGGCGGGCGAGTACTTCGGTCTCGTTAGGCAGACCCAGGGTCTTGGCCGCCGTCCTCAGCGCTTTTTCAGTCGCCTTGCGTCCGTGATGCTCAAAGGCCACCCGCGCCAGTTCCTGCCCGAGCTTAACGAACCGCTCGCGATCCTCTTCGCGCAGGGACCGGCGGATCGCAGATTTCGCGCGACCCGTCACGACGATGTCGATCCATGTTGCCTGAGGCCGTTGGCCGGTGGCGGTGATGACCTCCACCGACTGACCGTTCTTGAGCCTTGTCCACAGGGGCACGCGGATTCCGTCGATCTTGGCGCCGACGGTTGAATTTCCGATCCGTGTGTGAATCGAATATGCGAAATCCAGGGGCGTCGCGCCTTTCGGCAGCTGCACCACATCGCCCTTCGGCGTAAAGCAGAAGACCTGATCGGAATACATCTCGAGCTTCACGTTCTCGAGGAACTCGTCATGGTCGTCGCCGTTGTCGAAGCGTTCGGTCAGCGACGCGATCCATTTTGCCGGATCGACTGCGAATGGGTTCTGGGCGCGTTCCCCATCGCGGTACGACCAGTGCGCGGCAACGCCGCTCTCGGCCACCTCGTGCATCTGGCGGGTGCGGATCTGCACCTCCACCCTCTTGCCGTCGCGGCCCGAAACGGTGGTGTGGATCGACCGGTAACCGTTCGATTTCGGCTGGCTGATGTAATCTTTGAAGCGACCGGGCACCGCACGCCAGCGCCGGTGGATCGCGCCGAGGATGCGGTAGCAGTCGCTTTCGGTCCGGCAGATCACGCGGAACCCGTAGATGTCGGATAACCGCGAGAAGGCCAACTGTTTTTCCTGCATCTTGCGCCAGATCGAATAGGGCTTCTTGGCGCGGCCGAAGACATCGGCCTCGATCCCCTCTTTCTCCAGTTCGGTACGGATGTCGGCGGTGATCTTGTGGATCACGTCGCCGGTTTCCTTCTGCAGCGTGATGAAGCGACGGATGATGGAAGACCGAGCCTCATGGTTCACGACGCGGAACGACAGGTCTTCCAGTTCCTCGCGCATCCATTGCATACCCATGCGGCCCGCGAGGGGGGCAAAGATATCCATCGTCTCGCGCGCCTTCCGGACCTGCTTTTCATGCGGCAGCGACTTGATCGTACGCATGTTGTGCAGCCGGTCGGCCAGCTTCACGAGGATGACCCGCAGATCCTTCGACATCGCCATGAAGAGCTTTCGGAAGTTTTCCGACTGCTTGGAGGCGGTGGAAGAGAGTTGCAGGTTGGTCAGCTTGGTCACGCCATCCACCAATTCTGCGATCTCTTCGCCGAATTTTCCGACGATCTCCGGGTAGGTGGACTTCGTATCCTCGATCGTGTCGTGCAGAAGCGCTGTGATGATCGTCGCATCATCCAGCCGCTGTTCCGTCAGGATCGCCGCGACGGCGACGGGGTGCGAGAAATACGGCTCGCCCGAATGGCGGAACTGACCCTCATGCATCCGACGGCCATAATCATAGGCCGCACGAATCAAATCGGCGTCGGTGTGGGGGTTGTAGTTGCGGACCAGCGCGATCAGGTCTTCGACGTCGATCATTCCGGTCCGCGCGCCTCGGTGTTCCTGGCTTAGCCCTGGCCCTGAGCTTCCATGAGCGCCCGGAGCAGTTTCTCTTCCGACATGTCGTCCTCGGCCGGACGGTCGACTTCGGCCCCCATCAGAAGCGCCATTGCGTCTTCCTCGGCCTCGTCCACCTCGATCTGGGTCTGGTGGCTTTCGATCATACGCTCGCGAAGGTCACCCGCCGTCTGGGTTTCGTCGGCGATCTCGCGCAGGCTGACGACAGGGTTCTTGTCGTTGTCACGGTCGATCGTCAGCGGTGCGCCGGATGCAATTTCGCGCGCGCGGTGCGCGGCGAGCATTACCAGTTCGAACCGGTTCGGAACCTTGTCAACGCAGTCTTCAACCGTCACGCGGGCCATGAGACACTCCAATCGGACTTGGGAGATATGGAGCCCGCTATTTAGGCGCTCCGATCCCCCTTGACAAGCGATGATTCCCTTTCAAAGCGGGCAAATCGCCGTCTTTTCGGCTTGTGGCAGCGCATCGGCCATCTCGGCGACGGTCCGGCCCGTCACGGGATGGGTCAGATGCGGAGCTATTTCGGCAAGGGGAATCAGCACGAACGCCCGGTCCTGGAGCCGGGGATGTGGCAGGATCAACTGGTCCGGCGCTGCCGCGCGCTGGCGCTCGGGCGGCAAGTCTTTCCATGCAAGATAGGTTTCCCGGTCCGGTACGACGGCATCCCCGAATATCAGGAGGTCGAGATCCAGCGTCCGCGCACCCCATCGTGTTTCACGTACCCGACCGAACGCCCCCTCGATGTCGTGCAAAGCCGCAAGAACCTCGGACGGCCGCATTGCCGTAGCCACAAGCACCGCCGCATTCACAAAATCCGGCCCGGACCCCGGCGGAAAGGCCGGGGTGCGAAAAAATCGCGATACGGAAACAATCCGGCCGATATGCTGCTGAATTTCCACGATTGACGCCAGCGCGGTCACTGCTGAATCGCCTTTACGGGATGGTGAATTGCTGCCTATTGCAATCGCTGCTATCGTATCCATTTGTATAGATACCAATTTCTATGCCAGTCTGACTATATCCTTCACACTCACGGGGACTCAAAGCCACCGGTTTCCAGTTTGTCCACCCAAACGATTGTTGGAAAGTCGGCGGCTACATTTGAAAGGAACTATTTATGTTCTACAAGGACGAACGGCTTGCGCTGTTCATTGACGGATCGAATCTGTACGCCGCCGCAAAGGCGCTCGGGTTCGACATCGACTACAAACTCCTGCGTCAGGAATTCGAACGTCGCGGCAAGCTTTTGCGCGCGTTTTACTACACGGCGCTTCTGGAAAACGATGACTACTCGCCAATCCGGCCGCTGGTGGACTGGCTCCACTACAACGGCTTCTCGATGGTGACGAAGCCGGCCAAGGAATACACCGACAGCCAGGGACGGCGGAAGGTCAAGGGCAACATGGATATCGAACTGACGGTCGATGCCATGGAACTGGCGCCGAGGGTCGATCACATCGTGCTTTTCTCCGGCGACGGGGATTTCCGGCCGCTGGTCGAAAGCCTTCAGCGGCAGGGCGTGCGCGTGTCTGTCGTCTCCACGATCCGTTCGCAGCCGCCGATGATTGCAGACGAATTGCGCCGCCAGGCGGATAACTTCATCGAGCTTGATGCGCTCCGCGACGTCATTGGCCGACCGCCGCGCGAGCCGCGCTTCGAGCGCGAGGAAGAAGCGGTTGCGGGCAAGTAAGTGCGACCGAGTGTGAGGTGGGTTTTAACCCACCTTGCTGCGCGTCTTCCGGTAGATGGATCATCTGGCCTGAAAAAAACCCCGCCGGGGGTGCAATCCGGCGGGGTGGAGTTCGTGCCGTGGATCAGGCCACAGGCACCGGCGGTAAACTTGTCAATGCGGGCGGGTATCGTCCATTTCGGCGCGGATCTGCTGGCGCAGAATATCGATCGACACCAGTTTTCCATCCCGCTTGAAATGCCAGTAGGTCCAGCCGTTGCAGGACGGCGCGCCCTCTAGATGGGCGCCGACCTGATGGATCGAACCCTTGATGTCGTTGCCGATGAGCGTGCCGTCGGCCCGGACCTTTGCCCGTTGCCCGCGGGCCGAAAACAGCTCCTCGCCCGGCCTCAGCATGCCGCGTTCGACGACCTGCCCGAAGGGCACGCGCGGTTCGGCGCGTTTCGAGGCTGAGACCTCTAGCGCCTCCTTGTCAAACTTGCGTATCCTGGAAAGCCGTTTGGTCGCCGCGTCGCGATAGGCGGCTTCGCGCTCGATCCCGATGAAATCGCGGCCAAGCATCTTGGCCACCGCACCCGTCGTGCCGGTCCCGAAGAACGGGTCAAGCACGACATCGCCCGGATTGGTCGTACCGACGAGGATGCGGTGCAGAAGCGCCTCGGGCTTTTGCGTCGGATGGGCTTTGTCGCCCGACTCGTCCTTCAGCCGTTCATGGCCGGTGCAGAGCGGGATCACCCAGTCGGACCGCATCTGCACGCCCTCGTTCAGGGCCTTCAGCGCCTCGTAGTTGAAGGTGTACTTGCCTGCCTCGGATTTCGAGGCCCAGATCAACGTCTCATGCGCGTTGGTGAAACGCTTGCCGCGGAAGTTCGGCATCGGGTTGGACTTGCGCCAGACTACGTCATTCAGAATCCAGAACCCCTGGTTCTGCAGTTCCGCCCCCATTCGAAACACGTTGTGATACGAGCCGATGACCCAGAGTGCGCCATTGGGCTTCAGCAGGCGCCGGGCGGCGGCCAGCCAGTCCTTGGTGAACTGGTCATAGACCTTGAAGCTCGCGAACTGGTCCCAGTGATCATCCACGGCATCGACCTTGGAATTGTCCGGCCGGTGCAGATCGCCGCGAAGCTGAAGGTTGTAGGGCGGGTCGGCGAAGATCAGATCGACGCTCTCGGCGGGCAGGGACCGCATCACCTCGATGCAGTCACCGTCAATAATCTGGTTGAGCGGAAGCGTCGCCGCCCCCTTCGTCATGGTCTTTGTCATTCGCTGCCTCATCCCGGCGTCGGGCGCCGTTGTTGTTGCACCAAAGATGAGTCAGCAGCGATTCGTCGTCAAATTCTTTTTTGAATCAAGCACTTATAGTTTTCACTTGGCACAAGATATTGTGGACCGGCTTGAAAGAACGCCTATGGTGTGGGGTCACACCGAGATTTCGGAGCGCCTCCAGATGGTCTTTCGTCGGATAACCGGCATTCCTGTCCCAGCCGTAGCCCGGGTGCTGTTGCGCCAAATCCACCATGATGCGATCGCGCAACACCTTGGCGACGATGGAGGCCGCCGCGATCGACAGTGATCGGCTGTCGCCTTTCACCACGGTTTCAGCGCTGATCGTAACGTCATTCGGCAGCATGTTACCGTCGATCAGCAGGTGTTGCGGTTTTACCGCCAGCCCAGCCACCGCGCGGCACATGGCGAGATGGCTTGCGCGGAGGATGTTCATCTCGTCAATCTCGTCGACCGTGGCCTCGCCAACGGCGACATCGGCTACGGCCATGATCGCGCCGAACAGAGCTTCGCGACGGCGCGCGGTCAGTTTCTTCGAGTCGTTCAGCCCGTCGGGTATGCGCTCCGGATCAAGCCGCACGGCGGCGGCCAGGACCGGACCACAGAGGGGGCCGCGGCCAACCTCATCGACACCGGCGACGAGGCGCAGGCCACGGGCGTGCGCGGCAGTCTCAAAACTCAGATCGGGTTTCGTGGACATGGCGCCAACTTGCCCAAAAGCAAGCGCGCCGCAAGAAAAAAGGGGCGGGTGCTTTCACACCGCCCCAGGTGCGATCCGAGAACCCCGGACCGGCTGCTCGACTTGATCTTCGGTATCAGCGATATCTCGCAAGCTTGTAGCCGCGATCCTTCAGGCACCGGGACCCGTAAACGGTGCGCTGGCCCCAGCTCGTGTTGATCACGAAAGCGCAGCGCGAGGGCACGTCGCGGGCGATTCCGTATTCCTGCAGGCAACGGGCAGATACAACCTCGTGACCACGCACGGAAAAGACGCATTGCGCCGGAATTCGGCGATTGTTGTTTTGGGAGTTCTTGCCATGCCGATGGTCGTGACGCGAATTGCGGGTCACACGCGCTTTGTCATCATCGCGCTTGTTCTTGTTCGCCTGACTGATGAGAAGCCCGATCGCGGCCGCCCCCAGAAGCACCTTGAGCGCATCGTTCCCGTTGTCCTGGGCCGTGGCGGGGGTTGCGGCGGCACTTGTGATTGTCAGTGCGATGGCGGTTACGGCGGCGATCATCTGCTTTTTCATCGGGGTTCTCCCATTCATTGTCGGGGACGGGTTTTGGCCCCGTCGAACATGAACGAACCTTGCCGCCGCCGTGCTTTGCCGGGCAATAACGGCGGCACGATATCCGATAACGGCGGATAAAATCGCATTCGTTATTGATTAGCAGGGCTACCGACAGCAGTGTGGCCACATCATGAAGCGAACACTCCTCATCCCCATGGCGCTTGCCGCCGCCCTTGCCGCCGGACCGGTGGCCGCGAAATGCAAGGTTGAGTACAAGGCCAAGCAGGATAATCCCCTGCGGCTGGACTACGGTACGGCCGATTTGCCGGACAAGGCTTGCGGCTCGAAAGAGGCCGCGGCCGAAGCGCTTGCGAAGAAGTTGAAAAAGGAAGGCTGGACGCTTCTGGCCATTGTGTCCATCTTAGGTTCGAACTGACCGAGCCCAAGGAAAGACCGACGTGGCCGACGATCCAATCGTGACGAGCGACACCCTGCGCTCTGGCAACCGCATTGTTGTCTGGGGCATCATCGCCATCGTCGCGATTCTTGCGTTGGCAGGTATCCTGTTGCTGATGGCTCTGCCGGACGCGAACGCGTTCAATGCGCGCGTCGAACAGATCTTTGTCGAGAACGACGCGCTAAAGACCGGCGAGCAGATCAAGCTTCTGGAAGTGCTGGCCCAGTCGGGCACCGCCTTTTCCGAGGTTCTGGCCAGCTACCGGGTCATCATCTTCATCCTTCTGATCTTTGCCACCGGTCTTCTGGTCGCCGCGCTGATCTTCCTTGTCATGATTGTCGCGCAGAACAAGCGCATGAGTGAGATCGAGCGGCAGGGGATTCAGGTGTCATCCCTTCTGATCAGCCGGGCCGAGAACGCGGTTGTGCTGAACAACATGGAATTCAAGCTGACGCCCGCCGCCATCGAAACGCTCTCGGTTCTGGCCGAGGCGCGGATGGACGACGACGTGCTTTCGGGCGCCGAGATCGAAGGCGTAATCTCGGGTAAGAACTCGGCCGATTGCGACGAAAGTGCGGGCGCCATGCGGATCAAGCGACTGCGCGATGCGCTGGGAAACCAGATGGTCAGCGAACTGCTGGTCAAGAATATCGCCCGCCGCGGTTATATGCTGGCCGTAGACAAGGATGCGATCCGGATGCTCTGACCAGCCTTGCGTGCCGCGGGCATGGCCTTTATATCGGCCCTTCCTTTTGCCGATGGGGGGACCAGGATGCAAACGCCCTTCTATCTGATCGACAAGGCGAAGCTCATTCGCAACATGGAGATCATCGACCGGCTGCGTGCCGGGTCCGGCGCGAAGGCCCTGCTGGCGCTGAAATGCTTCGCCACCTGGTCGGCCTTCGACATGATGCGCGAGCATATGGATGGCACGACATCCTCGTCGCTGTTCGAACTCCGGCTGGGTCGCGAAAAGTTTGGTAAGGAGACGCATGCCTATTCCGTCGCCTGGGCCGATCACGAGATTGAAGAGGCGGTGGGTTACGCCGACAAGATCATCTTCAATTCCATCGGCCAGTTGGAGCGGTTCGACAACCATTCCGCCGGTATCCAGCGCGGGCTGCGCCTGAACCCGCGCTTCTCGACGAGCGGATTTGACCTCGCCGATCCGGCACGCCCGTTCTCGCGGCTGGGCGAATGGGATCCGGTTAAGATCATGGCCGTGATCGACCGCATCTCGGGCTTCATGATACACTACAACTGCGAG
>JAUIDM010000511.1 GCA_030428915.1 Alphaproteobacteria bacterium
CGGCGCGGTCACGTCGACCCATGTTATCTCGTCCCGCGCGGAGAGATAGGCCAGATCGCCCCTCAGCCGTTGCGCTCTGGGCAGGAACGCCGCCATCGGCACAACATGACCAAGCGAGAGGAAGCCAAGTGCAGGACCCTGCCCCGGCACCCGTCCCGACCGGATCAGATCGGCCAGAACCGAGATGCCCAGATGCGCGCCAGAGGAATGACCGACGACCAGAACCTCGTCCCACTCCTCGCGCAACGCTTCGGCGATCCGGTCGGCGAATACCGCCAGCCGCGCCTCAAGTTCCGGCGGATACGCCCCCCCAAGCTGCGCCGTGAAGGCATAGTCATGCATCAGGTAGTAGGCATAGATCCGGCGATCCCATGCCCGGAACCGGTCCAAAACGATCCAAACCGTCAGCGCGCCCGTGACCCAGCCGAAGCCCTCGGGCAGGCCGCGCATGGCCAGCCCGGCACCGGTGAGCACCCCTATGCCCCAACCGGCGAGGAGCGCGACAATCAGTTCCGCCAGCAAGGCCGCGACCGGATAAAGCGCAGCAATGGTCGGCCCTTTCCTCAGCCGCATGACGCGGAAGATCACGCCCGAGCCGACATAGGCCCAGGTTGTCCGGACCAGTTGCAGATAGGTCGCGGCAATGCCCTGCGCCATCGAGTCCCTGACGATATCGGACCAGAGCAGAACTTCGACATCCGTCGCGACCTCCGCGCCTTCCATGTGGCCGGTCACATGCCAGCCATGGACATCGCCCGACCTTCTGCGGCCAATGGCAATTTCATAGCCCGAGACCGCTGCCTGCGCGGTTCCTTCCTTTCTGTAAAGCTCGCGGTAGCGGCGGGGATGGAACGGGTCATAGCCGGGGATGTAGAACACCCGCCGCCGCGTCACCCGCCCTTCGCATCTCTTCTGGCCTGCCGTCATTCTACCCGCGTGAGTTTGGGTGCGATGCTACAGAAGAAATCGTGCCAAGACCAAGGTCGAAGAAGCGGGAATCAGAGGTCCTGCCCGGCCAAGACCGCACCGGCCGCCCGGCCAAGCTGACGCGACACATCGACAAAGAGCGCATCGAACCCCGCGAAAAGGGCGCGGTTCAGGTCCTTTCCTGCCTCGGTCTGCGAAAAGGCGATGTAGTCCTCCAGTTCCGCATCCGTCAGCGGCGCATAGGCCATGGCGAGGTATGAATGGATCCAGAGGTCGGTTTCCGCGCGGATCTCGTCCTCCTGCCCCCACACTTCGGATATGACCTCATCCTCCGACATCTCGCGGCCCAGCGCGTTCGCATCGGCGAGACCGAGGTAAAACGCGTAGTTGGCGTTCAACCCACCGGTCACATTCGCCTCGACCAGATCGTTCACGGTGACGAATTCCTCAATGAGCCCGACACGCGGGTCCGCCTCGGCGCGCATCTCCTCCAGCTTCAGGCGGCTCGCATCCTCGACGGCTTCGTCCAGGAGCGCGCGGCGTGCCGAGACCTCAAGCGTGGTCACGCGCTGTCCCAGATCGGAGGTGAAGAAATCCAGCATAGCCGTTGCGTCGGTATCGTCACGCGTCAGTTCGGCCTCGAACGCTGCGCCGAAATCCGCGAGCATTCGCTCGGTGGAATAGATGCCAGCCACCGCTGCCTGCCACTGTCGGCCGCCGGCGCCGGGGAACATGTCTTCCTCCAGCTGGCGGCCATAGTCGCGCCCCTCCTCGGACATGACCACAAAGACCTCAGGCAGCTTCAACGCGGCTTGCAGCGCTGCCGCATCCTCTGCGGTCGCCGCAAGTCCGGCGGGAGAGAAGAAGAGGCAGAAGGCGGCGGCTTGGGCAGCCAGCGGGCGAAGCATCGGGCAATCCTCTTGAGAATGTCGGCCTACACCTAATGACAGAGCCCCGCGCTGCCAAGCGCTTCCCGCGAAATCCTTCGTGATGTGAGACAGCCGCGACGAAAATCAGGGTTGCAGAACCCGCCCGGGACGGCTAAATCCCGCCCCGTCGACGACCACCGACGCGGAGAGGTGCCGGAGCGGTCGAACGGGGCGGTCTCGAAAACCGTTGTGGGTGTGAGCCCACCCAGGGTTCGAATCCCTGTCTCTCCGCCATCCTTTCTTGACAGATT
>JAUIDM010000512.1 GCA_030428915.1 Alphaproteobacteria bacterium
ATTGAGGCCACTGGTCGATCCAAGACATGTCTGCGTGATTGCCATACGTTTTGCCGACGCGCGCCATACGTTTTGCCGACAGCCCGCTCAGCCGCCACCGGCCGGTTTCGGGCGCACGAATTTCGCCCCGCCCGCCTTCGTCTCCATCAGCTGACCGGGCGCTGCCAGACCCTCCGGAACGGACGCGGGTGAACAGGCGATCCCGTCGCCATCCGGATCGTTGTGCGCATGATAGCCGGCCTCTCCGACCCGTGCCCCGGCCAGCCCGATCGCCGCCGCCGCCGGGCACCCGGCCCGCGCCACGAGATGGGCAAGGGCAGCGGAGGGCGGATAGGGGCTCGTCCGGATATAGACCGACAGGGCGGTCGCGAGTGCGACGACCGGAATTGCCATCAGCTTGAGGATCACCGACGACAGAAACCCCGCAAAACCCGGCCGGGGCTTACCCCGGCGTTCTGTCTGGTTCTCCTGCAATTGTTCGCTTGCCGACATGCTCACCGGCTTAGCCAGGTATTTTGACCACATCGTGGCGGCGGCTCTGTCGGATCGCCTGCCTCAACAGGCCTATGGACGGGCGCAACCCATGCGCTATCCTTCCGCCCATGTCCGAAACACCCGACGCAGATGCATACAAACCTGCTGAGATCGCACGCCTGATCGAAAGCGCGGGTGTGGCCAAGGCCGCTTTACCCTTGGCCCAGATGTTCGTGCTTGCCCTGCTTGCGGGGGCCTTCATCGGTTTCGGCGCGGCCGCGTATACCGCGGTCATGACGGGGGTCGATGCCACCTACGGGCCAGCGCGGATGCTGGGCGGGGCGGTGTTCTCGCTCGGCCTCATTCTGGTCATCGTCGGTGGGGCGGAACTCTTTACGGGAAACGCCTTGATGGTCATGGCGGCCGTCGAGGGCAAGATCAGCCGGCACCAGCTTTTTCGCAACTGGGCGGTGGTCTATTCAGGCAATCTGGTGGGGGCTGTGGGGCTCGGCCTCGCCTTCGGTCTGACGGGTCTTCTCGACGGGCCGATGGGTGCTACTGCGGTCAAGGTCGCGGCGGGCAAAGCCCAGTTGCCGCCTCTCGAGGCCTTCATGCGGGGCGCGCTCTGCAATGCGCTTGTCTGTCTTGCCGTCTGGTTGACCTTCGCGGCACGCACGGTCGCCGGCAAGATTCTGGCCATCCTCTGGCCGATCACCGGTTTCGTTCTGCTCGGCCTCGAACACTCCGTGGCCAACATGTACTTCTTTCCGCAGGGCTGGGCCGCCGGTGCGGAACCGGACCTTGCCGGGGCTGCGGGCAATCTTTTCTGGGTGACCCTGGGCAATATACTCGGCGGGGCGGGTGGCGTCGCGCTGGCCTATCGCTTCGCCTATCTCGGACCCCGGCGCTAGGGAAGGCGGGCAGCGGCGCGCGCTGCCCGGCTCGTGTTTCAGTAGACGACGACCGAGCGGATGCTTTCGCCCGCATGCATCAGGTCGAAGCCCTTGTTGATCTCGTCGAGTTTCAGCGTGTGCGTGATCATCGGGTCGATCTCGATCTTGCCGTCCATGTACCAGTCGACGATCTTCGGCACATCCGTCCGGCCCCGCGCGCCGCCAAAGGCCGTGCCTTTCCAGACCCGCCCCGTCACCAGCTGGAACGGCCGCGTCGCGATCTCGGCCCCCGCCGGCGCAACGCCGATGATGATCGACTGGCCCCAGCCCCGATGGGTGCATTCCAGCGCGTCGCGCATCACCTTCACGTTGCCCGTGCAGTCGAAGCTGTAATCCGCCCCGCCGATCTGGTCGAAGGGCGTCTTCGTCAGGTTCACGATCTCCTGCACCACGTTCTCGCAATCCTTCGGGTTGATGAAATGCGTCATCCCGAAATGCTCGGCCATCGGCTTCTTGTCGTTGTTCAGGTCAACGCCGATGATCATGTCCGCGCCCGCAAGCCTGAGCCCCTGGATCACGTTCAGCCCGATCCCGCCGAGGCCGAACACCACGGCCTTCGCCCCGATCTCCACCTTCGCGGTGTTGATCACCGCGCCGATGCCCGTCGTCACGCCGCAGCCGATATAGCAGATCTTGTCGAACGGCGCGTCCTCGCGCACCTTGGCGACCGCAATCTCCG
>JAUIDM010000513.1 GCA_030428915.1 Alphaproteobacteria bacterium
TGAAAAGCTACGCCGCCTCGGGCCAGCTCACGTCCCGCCAAAGGGGGCCCTCTTGGACGCCGATCAGGGGTCCCGATTGGATGCTGATTGACATCGAGATAAAGCTCCTTCGAGAGAGCCGTCAGACGCCGCTTGAAATACGGCAGGTTGATCGCGGTCAGGGTCTCGGCGTCGATCCGAGACCAGACGACATGGGCGTGTCTGCGACCTTCTTTCTCATGGATGATGATCGCACGCGGTTGACCTTCGAGGCCGAGCGCTTCTTCAGCCCGATCCGCCGCCCGCTCGAAATCCTCTTCGCCTGCCACCGCGCCTTGCGGCGGGTTCAGGCTCAGCGAGAAGAGATACTGTTTGCACCTGGTCGCCTTGGAGACCGCTTCGGCCTCCCGCAACGCACCATGCAAATCTTCGGCAACGAAGCCCTTCAGCTCCAAGACCGAGACATGATCATTGTCGCGGTCATTGAGGAGATGTGCGGCCGGTTGCTTTGCGCCAGCACGCTGCGAACCCTTCAGGATCATGGCGCAAACCTCTTCGGTTGCGCTGCAGCACGGGCGAAGCTCTGGGACGTGGATTCCGGGGTGCGATGATGGTCTTCGACCTTCAGGCCGAGCGCCTCCATCAGCAGGAGGCGCATCGCCCGTACATCATCGCAGGCGCGGTTCAGTTCGGATTTGGTTTCGGGATCGCAATAGAGGGCGCCGGAGTTGGCGGCTTTGGCGAGCTGGTTCAGGTTATTGGCAAGGCGCGTGGAGCTGAGGCACGCCAGAACCTCAGCCAGAAGCTTCTGGTCGGCCTCTGCAGGCTTCCTGCGCTGGCGATAGGTCGGGGCTTCCTCGTCGAGAATGACCGACTTGATATACGAGGCCAGCGGCAGGGCGCCCGCACGCGCTTCCAGCTTCGCCCGCTCTTCGAAGCTCAGGCGAAGCGAGGACGGCGGATAACGCCGCTCCGGGCGCTTCCCGCCCGTCACGGCTTAGGCCCGAAGGCCTTGTATCCATTCCGCTTTAGATCGGTGTTCCAGTCCTGAAGTGTTTCAAAAAGCTCGTTCGAAGTCACTCCTTCGAAGCGCGCCAGCCTCTCTCATCTGCCAAAATCGTCGCTGCTCGGTCCGCACGCCGGGTCCGGGCGTGAAAAAAGCCCCGACGCCGTGGCGTCAGGGCCTTTGGTGGCGCGTGGTGTCGGCCGGGCTCAGGAGCCCCAGCTGCGCACCTGGCCACAATCCATGTGGACGAAGTTCGACCGGGAATACCGCCCGACACCGCCCGCCTCGCAGGCCGCCGCGGCCTGGGCCATCTGGTTCACCGAGCGCGAGTTGAGCCGCAGGTCGGCCGCCTGGCCCTGCATGTGCAGCGAATTGCGGGCCACGCCACTGGAGCGCGCTCGCAGCATCGCGTTGGTCTCCGGGCTGCGATAGCCGGAGAGCAGCAGGTAGGGCTCGTCCACGTCCAGCAGGCGATGCGCGGCGGTCATGATGTCGACGGTGCGCCGGTCGATCCCGTGCAGCGCGTTGTTCCGCCAGTCGCGCATGAAGAAGGTGATCTCGTCGAGCGCTTCGTCGACATACTCGCCCTCGATCCAGTAGATCGTGTCGAGCCGTTCGCCGGTGCGCCCGGAATACATGCGGATACGGCGGATATCGCCGCCGCCCCGCAGGAACCCTGCCGCGTTGGCGTAAAACGGCGCGGCCGCAACGGTGGTCGCCGCAAAAGCGCCGAGCAGGCCCCGCCGGGTGATGTTCCCCAAGGATTGATTGCTCATTTGGTTTGCCTGTCCCACACGGCGGCCCGGTTTTTACCGGACTCGCTCACAGTTGACCCCCAAGTGCCGTAAACATGACATAATCCGTGAAGGGGCGAAAGGGCGACAGGACGGTTGTCCACGGGATTCTCCTGTATCGGCAAGAACTTGCGTATCGACGCTGGCAGCGGCTGCGAAACTTTGTTGCGATCGCCCTGTCAGACCCTAGGGATGGAGGCGGCCCGGAACGTTGCGGAATCGCCGCGGACCGTTGAAAAACAACTGCAAACCCGGTGTAACACCGGAATGTGAATGGACTCCGAAGACACCAGATCGTGTGGTCGGGAGGACAAGAAGGAGCAGA
>JAUIDM010000130.1 GCA_030428915.1 Alphaproteobacteria bacterium
GCATGGCCGCAAGAAAAAGCGCCGCGAAATCAAACACATCGAAAGACGAATTGCTTACGTATTATCGTGACATGCTGCTCATCCGGCGATTCGAAGAAAAGGCGGGCCAGCTCTACGGCATGGGTCTAATCGGCGGGTTCTGCCATCTTTACATCGGGCAGGAGGCGGTTGTCGTTGGTCTCGAAGCGGCGGCGGAAGATGGCGACAAGCGCATCACGTCCTACCGCGACCATGGTCACATGCTGGCCTGCGGCATGGACCCCAAGGGCGTCATGGCCGAGCTGACAGGCCGCGAGGGGGGCTATTCGAAGGGCAAGGGCGGTTCGATGCACATGTTCAGCCGCGAAAAGCACTTCTATGGCGGCCATGGCATCGTCGGCGCGCAGGTGCCGCTGGGCGCCGGTCTCGCCTTCGCCGACAAGTACAAGGAAAACGGCCGCGTCACCTTCACCTATTTCGGCGACGGCGCGGCGAACCAGGGCCAGGTCTACGAGACCTTCAACATGGCCGCCCTCTGGAAACTGCCGGTGATCTTCGTCATCGAGAACAACCAATATGCGATGGGTACGGCGCAGAAGCGGTCGACCTCCACGCCCGAACTGCATACACGCGGCCTGGCCTTCGGTATCCCGGGCGAGACGGTCGACGGCATGGATGTGCTTGCCGTGAAGGCGGCAAGCGAAAAAGCCACCGCGCATTGCCGCGCGGGCAAGGGCCCATACATCCTCGAGGTGATGACCTACCGATATCGCGGCCATTCGATGTCGGACCCGGCGAAATACCGGACCCGCGAGGAGGTCCAGAAGATGCGCGACGAACGCGACCCGATCGAACATGTGCGCGAACTGATCCTGCAGGGCAAGCATGCCAGCGAGGATGAGTTGAAAGCCATCGACAAGGAGATCAAGGCCGTCGTGAACGAGGCCGCGGAGTTCTCCAAGGAAAGCCCGGAACCGGCGCTCGACGAGCTCTGGACCGACATCTATGCCGCAGACGTGCCGCAGACCGCGTAAGGGGGGATACATCATGGCAACCGAAATTCTCATGCCCGCCCTGTCGCCGACGATGGAGGAAGGCAAACTTGCAAAATGGCTGGTGAAGGAGGGCGACACGGTATCGTCCGGCCAGATACTGGCCGAGATCGAGACCGACAAGGCGACGATGGAATTCGAGGCGGTCGATGAGGGGACCGTCGGAAAGATCCTCGTGGCCGAGGGGACCGAGGGCGTGAAGGTCAATACGCCCATTGCCGTGCTCGTCGAGGAGGGCGAAAGCGCCGACGACCTGCCGGAAGCGAAGCAGGACGCGGCCCCCACCGAAGCAAAGAGGGAAACCAAGGACGCGCCTGCCCAATCCGCCGTGACAGCCGCACCGCATCCCGCGAAGGCCGCCGATACCACGCCCGACTGGCCCGACGGTACAGCGATGAAGACGATGACCGTGCGCGAGGCGCTGCGCGAGGCGATGGCCGAGGAGATGCGCCGTGATGGCGACGTCTACCTCATGGGCGAAGAGGTCGGCGAATATCAGGGCGCCTACAAGATCAGTCAGGGACTCCTGGACGAGTTCAGCGACAAGCGGGTAATCGACACACCGATCACCGAACACGGCTTTGCGGGTATCGCGGTCGGCTCGGCCTTTGGTGGCCTCCGCCCCATCGTCGAGTTCATGACATTCAACTTCGCGATGCAGGCCATCGACCAGATCATCAACTCGGCGGCCAAGACACTTTACATGTCGGGCGGCCAGATGGGCTGCCCCATCGTCTTCCGGGGGCCCAATGGCGCTGCCGCCCGTGTTGCCGCCCAGCACAGCCAGGACTACGCGGCCTGGTACGCCCAGATTCCGGGCCTGAAGGTCGTGCAGCCCTATTCGGCGGCTGACGCCAAGGGCCTTCTGAAAACCGCGATCCGCGATGCGAACCCGGTGATCTTCCTCGAAAACGAGATCCTCTATGGCCGCAGCTTCGAGGTGCCGGATCTTGAGGATTTCACCATCCCCTTCGGCAAGGCAAAGATCTGGCGCGAGGGCACGGATGTGACGCTCGTTTCCTTCGGCATCGGCATGAGCCATACGCTGGAGGCCGCCGACAAGCTGGCTGAGGAAGGGATCAGCGCCGAGGTGATCGACCTACGCACACTGCGACCGATCGACACCGCATCCGTGATCCGATCGGTGATGAAGACCAACCGCTGCGTAACGGTCGAGGAAGGCTGGCCCGTTTGCTCCATCGGCAACCACATCTCTGCCGTCCTGATGCAGGAGGCCTTCGACTATCTCGACGCGCCAGTGATAAACTGCACGGGCAAGGACGTACCGATGCCCTACGCGGCTAACCTTGAAAAGCACGCGCTGGTGACCTCGGACGAGGTCGTCGCCGCTGTCAAGCAAGTCACCTACAGGTAAGGAGACCGAGACATGGCAACCGAAATTCTGATGCCCGCTCTGTCCCCGACGATGGAGGAAGGGACGCTTGCGAAATGGCTGGTGAAGGAGGGCGACACGGTGTCCTCCGGCGACATTCTGGCCGAGATCGAGACCGACAAGGCGACGATGGAATTCGAGGCGGTCGATGAGGGGACCGTCGGAAAGATCCTGGTGGCCGAGGGCACGGCAGGGGTGAAGGTCAACACACCCATTGCGGTTCTGGTCGAGGAGGGCGAAAGCGCCGACGACATCAAGCTTTCCGACGCAGGCGGCAAGAAACCGGCAGAGGCCGCGTCGAAAGCGACTGAGCCCGAAAAACCCGCCCCTGCGGGCAAGACCCCTGCCCCGGCCGCGCCCGCCGCGGCCGACGGCACGCGGATCTTCGCCTCGCCGCTGGCTCGCCGCATTGCCAAGGACAAGGGCATAGATCTGGCCGCGATCAAGGGATCCGGCCCGCATGGCCGGATCGTCAAGGCCGATGTCGACAGCAAAAGCGCCGCGCCCAAGGCCGCCGCACCGGCGGCTCCGGCAGCGGCTGCGCCCAGCCCGGCAGCAGCGCCCACCGGCCCGTCCGCCGACATGGTGGCGCGGATGTATGAGGGCAGGGACTATGAGGAAATCCCGCTCGACGGCATGCGCAAGACCATCGCCGCGCGGCTGACCGAGGCCAAGCAGACGATCCCGCATTTCTACCTGCGCCGCGAGGTGCAGCTGGATGCGCTGATGAAGTTCCGGGGAGAGTTGAACGCCCAGCTTGAAGGGCGAGGCGTGAAGCTTTCCGTCAACGACTTTATCATCAAGGCCTGCGCGCTGGCCTTGCAGGACGTACCGGACGCAAACGCCGTCTGGGCAGGCGACCGTATGCTGAAGCTGAAACCTTCGGACGTGGCCGTGGCCGTAGCGATCGAGGGTGGTCTTTTCACGCCGGTCCTGAAGGACGCGCATCAGAAGACAATCTCGGCGCTCTCGGCCGAGATGAAGGACCTTGCGACGAGGGCGCGCAACCGCAAGCTCGCGCCGCATGAGTACCAAGGCGGCAGTTTCGCGATTTCCAATCTCGGCATGATGGGGATCGAAAATTTCGACGCGGTCATCAACCCGCCGCATGGCGCGATCCTCGCCGTAGGCGCCGGTATCAAGAAGCCGGTCGTGAAGGCCGATGGCGAGATCGCCGTTGCCACGGTGATGTCGATGACGCTTTCGGTCGATCACCGGGTTATCGACGGGGCGCTTGGCGCCGACCTGTTGAAGGCCATCGTCGGCTATCTTGAAAGCCCGATGTCAATGCTGGCGTGATGCCGTCCCAGTAAGGCAAAAAGGCCGGGGTTGCACGCCCCGGCCTTTTGTCTATTCCCTTACCTCGTCAGCCAGCCAGGGTCGGTCCTATTCAGTTTCCTTGATAACCTGATCCATGCTCAGCGCCGGCTGGTCGCAACCCGCCTCGCCCACGATGCGTGCTGGGACCCCGGCGACGGTCTTGCAAGGCGGCACTTCCTGAAGCACCACCGAACCGGCAGCGATGCGGCTGCAATTGCCGACCTTGATATTGCCGAGCACCTTCGCCCCCGCACCGATCAGGACACCGTCGCCGATCTTTGGATGACGGTCTTCTTCTTCCTTGCCGGTGCCCCCCAGCGTGACCGAATGCAGCATGGAAACATTATCACCGACTACAGCCGTCTCGCCGATGACGATGGAATGAGCATGGTCGATCATGATCCCCTGCCCAACCCGCGCTCCGGGATGGATATCGACCCCGAAAATCTCGCTCACACGCATCTGCACGAAATAGGCCAGATCGCGGCGGCCGTGATTCCACAGCCAATGTCCGATGCGATAGGCCTGTACCGCTTGAAAGCCCTTGAAGAACATCAGCGGTTGCATGAACCGGTGGCAGGCAGGGTCGCGGTCATAGACCGCCACGATATCGGCCCTTGCGGCGTGGCCCAGTGAAGGGTCGGCGGCATAGGCTTCGTCCGCGATCTCGCGCAACAACTGTTCGCTCATCTCGCCCGAGGCCAGCTTCAGCGAAAACCTGTATGCGAGTGCGCGCTCCAGTGTCGCATGATGCAGAATGCTCGAATGGATGAAGCCGCCAAGAAGCGGCTCATCGCGGACCGCGGCGCGGGCCTCTTCGCAGATATGCGACCAGACCGGATCGACTTGAGCAAATTTTGCTTTGGTTTCGGCCATGATACGCCCTCCGATTTGCGTCATCTATAGCAGATAGGCTGGCTACGCGAAATGGAAAGGGTACAATGAGGTGAAAGTCTCAACCGGCACGGTGGCGCCAGTCGAGAATGGTTTGGATCACGCAGCAAAGCGATTCAAGATAGCCGCTGTCAGACAGGAACGGTTCGGCCGTAGCGGCGCGACCAATGGCGCTGTGAAGGGTGCCATTGCCCCAGAACGGGTGTATCTTTCCGGTTCGTTTACGAAACAGGTCGGCGGCGTGGGCGCGGTCAAGAAACCGCAATATCTCGCCCCGCCTGGCTTCAGGGCAAAGGTGCGTGACGAACCTTGCGGCAGTGACGACATCGCCATGAGTAACCATGCGCATGGTCTTACTGATCCGGCAGCGTAAGTTCCATGAAATGAACGGCGATGCGGACGGAACCACCGGTGAAATCGCCACCTTCGGCCGTGAGCTGCATCGCCTCTGGCAGGTAAAATGCCGTAGGCGTCCCCAGCACCCCGCGCGCCCATGATCCCGCCGCAAGGCCAAGTCCCGTTCCATAACGCCCTGACACGCTTGGATTGCCCAGCGCCCAACCGGTCAGGGTTCCGGTGATCGTGGTCAGCACTCGCGCTGTGACGCCGATCACGATCGAGTTCGATGGGATGATGACCGCCGTGGTCGACACCGCTCCGGTCCCGATCGTATGGTCGATCTCGCTGACCTTGAAGGCGAGGCCCGCATTGTTGGGTGACAGCGTCGCCATCCCGCCGCGCCAGTCAGAGCCGTCGTAGATGGCGGCCTCCCCTTCGTCGAGAATTATCGAGCGCCAGCCACGTTTTGGATTTACGAATTCCCAGCCGCCATTCGTGCCAATCGCCAGCCGACCGTCCTGCCCCGACCACTCGTTGACCGCGCCAACAGGGACGCTGTAGCAGCCTCCGTCGATCACGGATGCCGGGGGAAGGGACAGACTGCGCGAGGTGATGACCAATTGCACCAGACCGTCAAGAAGCGTCAGCGCCTCGTTCACCGTCACATGTTTCTGGGCCTGTGCCGGTTGAAGAAGCGGCAGGCCAAGCTGATTGGTGTTAGACATTGACTGTGATCCTCCTGAAGGGGCCCGGCCCGAATGCGGTCGACAACTGGGCCACGTGAATCTCGAAAGGTGCCGCCACACCATCGGCGGCCTGTGCGCCTGCCGAATAGGTCCAGCTTGGCTGTGGCACGGTGACCTCGCGCTTCTGGTTGCCCGAATGGACGATCCGCACCAGATACCGCTCAAAACTTTCGCCCAGCGGAACATCGACGCCCGACCAGCTGTCGCCGTCGATGCGCGTCCGCCGAATCCAGCTTACATCCAACGCACCGGCAATACCGGGCTGCGCTCGCACATGGGCGGGGGACAGCGGACGCAGGCCACTTCCCGCGAATGCTTCAACCGAATGGGTATAGGACGGATCGTCGACCGCGCGCGTGCCCGGGCCGATCCGGTAGTGCCGCGCCAGATCGCGGGCGCTGAGCGGCAGGTCGATCTGCTGCAGTGCGCCGTTGATGAGGACGACATATGACCCGATAGGCCATGTAGCGGGCAAGAACGCATCGGTCCCGGCCTGCCCCCTGAGTCGCATTGACAATTCATAAGTGTCGGGGCCGACCAGCACCGCATCGGCAAACTGGAACACCTCCCAATTGTCGGGACTACCGTCGCCGATCGCCATGACATTGGCGCCATTCAGCACCTGGGGCCTGCCCACCGAACTCAGATCGCCCCCAGACATAACCACACGCAGCGGGCCACCCCGGTCCCACACCCCCGGCCGCGCCGCCGACAGAACCGTTTCGGTCTGCCCGATCACCGCCGCACGCGTAATCAGCCGGTTCAGTACATAGCCCGAGTCATTGTCAGAGGAATAGATCGCTGCCGTTCCCGGCCAGGGTGTAGCTGTGACTGCAAGATGGGGCTGATGCGGCACCTCGTCGCCGCTCATCAAAGGCAAGTCCATGAACATAGAAAAGACCGGCACCGGCGGGGCGAATGTGTGGGGTGTCACCCGTTCCTCAGCCTCGTCCGAAGCCTCGTAGACCCCGGGTTCCACGCGAACCGCGTCAATCGCGATCGCCCCTGCCTGCTCCACCCGGTCTATGCGGTAGCTGCCCGCCGCGCCGAGCGTCACGACATCCCCCGCACCAAGATGTCCAAGCGATGGCGGCAAGGCAAAGCGTGCACTATCACGCGAAATCCGCGCCTCCGACAGCCAGCGTTCGACCGTCTTCTGACCTTCCGACCGGATCAGGGCCAGCGACATTTCCGACTGGGCAATGCCAAGCGTTCCCTCGTCCGGGAAGATCGCCTCAGCCGCGCGCGCCTCATAGTCGCCCTCGGCCTCGACATAGTTCAACCGCACTCGGCCCGCGATCTCGGCATCCGTCGCCCGCGTGGTCTCGACCCAACCTTCCGTCTCCTCACCGACAGCAAGCTGGTCGTCGCTAATGTCGGTCATCGGCACGCCGTCGCGTATCCGGAAGCGAAGAAAACCATCGCGCTCTACGGCCTCGAAACCGTAAGCCAGCATCAGAGGCTGCAGGGCCGCCCGCCCTGTCGCGATATCGGCGACTGTATAGCCGCGCACGAGACCGTACAGCCCCTCCACATCGATGGCCGTCAGCGCCGATCGCTCGCAAATCTCGGCCACAACACTCGCCAGGGGCTGGGCCGATACCCGGCCGTTCAGCCAATGGCCACGGGCATAGTTTTCTCCATCCGCCCAAAGTTTGGTCTTGTTCGGAAAATTGGGAAATGGCCGCGCATCCCATGCCCATACATGGGCGCGGTTCATGTCGACCATCGCGCCCCCGTATTCGGCCGATACGGGGTTGTTTACCGGATCGCACCAGTAGTCGACCATAGCCCGCAGGTACTGCATCTGGATCAAATCGTCCCGGCGGCCGTTCGAATGAACCGGCACCCGAGATTCCGAGGATTTCGGATCGAGGAACTTGTTCGGCTCATTGGTACCCTTGTCGATAGCCGCACAGCCGAATTCATCCGCCCAGGCGGCGTCAAACTGCGGCCCCCGCAAACTGTCCGGGCTGAAGGCCGAATAGACCTCGGCCACCGCCCCGTTTGGCCAGACCAGCCGCTTGCGGGTCGCCTCCCAGACCGGCCGCCGGTCCGGAGGGGAACAGGCGAGGATCCCGCTCTCGCCAAAGACCATCACTTCCCGGACCTGATCCACCGTCTCGCCCAGCAATGCTACCCGGCGCGCCCGACCGGGATCGAGCGGCCTTGCCCCCTCGACCTGCGCGCGCACCCATTCGGCTCCGGCGCGGGTCTTGCCCGCGCCACGCCCGCCCATGATGACCCAGCTTTTCCATGCGCCCTCGGGCGGCAACTGATGCGGCAGGGCCCAGAACTCGAAAAGCCAGGGCAAGGCCATCAACGCCTCGTGGCCGAGCCCTACCAGAAACTCATCCACCATCTCAGGCGTCGCGGAGGCGAGCCAAGCGGCGGCCGATCTCATCTCGCGCCGCGTCGAGGTCGAGCGCGTAATCATAGGCGATTCCGGCTTCAAGCTTGTCGAGTTTCGCAACTTTGGCCCTTTCCTCGAACACCATCAAAAGCGCCTGCCGCAGGTCCTTGCAGGATCGCGTGGCCTCTTTCAGATCGTCGAACTGGTTCTGTTTGATCCGGTCCATCGCCGCGTTGATCTCGCCGATGACCAAACCCAGTAGCCCCATGGCCTGATCGACCAAGGGTTCAATCTTCGGCCCTTCGGCCATATTCCCTGTTGTCATTAAGTCTAGACCGCCTCTCATGCAGGTCCCGCACGAGCGAAATAAAAAAGCGGCCCTGGGGTCGCCCCCGGCCGCTCGCCCACTTCTTCTAGCATGTCCGAAGGTATATCCGGGACCGTTCGGATAGTCAAGAAAAACTGTGTTATCAGTTAGTTAACGCAGAGTACGTCAAGGGCAGCGGCCATGCTACGCCCCGGCCTTCTCCTCCAGCGTCAGCCACTCCTCCTCGGCTGCGGCCAATGCCGCCTGCCGTTCGGCCAGCCCCTCCGAGGCGCGGCGGAACTTGTCGGGCGCCTTCTGGAACAGGTCGGGGTCCGACAGGAAGTCCGACAGCTTGCCAATCTCCGCTTCCAGCTTTTCCATGATACCCGGCAGTGCCTCCAACCGGTGTCTCTCGGTAAAGGTCAGCCCATGTGTCGCCTTCTGCGGCGTCGTTGCGGCCGGCGCAGCAGGCTTCGTCGCCTTGACCGGCTTCACCGGCGCACTGACCTCACCCCGCTGCGCCTGATAGTCGGACCAGCCACCGGCATAGGCAACGGCACGGCCCTCGCCCTCCATCGCGATGGTCGTTGCCGCCACCCGGTCGATGAAATCGCGGTCGTGGCTGACGAGCAATACCGTGCCGTCATAGTCGCCCAGAATGTCCTGCAACAGGTCCAGCGTCTCGACATCCAGATCGTTGGTCGGCTCGTCCAGAACCAACAGGTTCGACGGTTTCGCCATGATCCGCGCCAGCAGCAGCCGCGCCCGTTCCCCTCCGGAAAGCGAGCCAATGGGCGCCCGCGCCTGTGCCTCGTCAAAAAGGAAATCCTTCAGATAGGCCACGACATGTTTGGGCGTGCCTCGCACCATGACCTGATCCGACCGGCCCGACACCGCCATGTCGGGATCGTTCACCAGCCCATCCCACAGCGTCATGTTCAGATCGAGCGCCGCGCGCGCCTGATCGAAGACCGCCATCTCGAGTTTCGTTCCATGGCGGACAGTACCGCTGTCGGGCGGAACTTCCCCGGTCAGAATCTTCAGCAACGTCGTCTTGCCGACCCCGTTCGGGCCGACAAAGGCCACCCGGTCCCCGCGCAGCACCTTAAGATCAAAGGGCTTCAGGATCATCCTGTCGCCGAAGGCCTTGGTTATCCCCTTGGCCTCGATGACCAGCTTCCCAGAGGTCTGGCCGCTCTCCAGCGCCATGTCGGCCGTGCCCTGCCGCCGGATCATCGCCGCCCGTTCGGCGCGCATCGCCTGCAATGCTCTTACCCGCCCCTGATTGCGCTTGCGTCGGGCCGAGATACCCTCGACCGCCCAGCGGGCCTCGGACTTGATCCGCCGCTCCAGCTTGTGGCGGGCAAGGTCTTCCTCGGCCCAGACCGTCTCGCGCCAGTCCTCAAAGGTCTCGAAGCCCCTTTCGTTGCGCCGCACTTCACCCCGGTCGATCCACAGCGTGGCGCGTGTCAGCGCCCGCAGAAACGCGCGGTCGTGGCTGATGATCACATAGGCTGCGCGGGTCTCGCGCAGTTCCGCCTCCAGCCAGCCGATGGCCTGAATGTCGAGATGGTTGGTGGGCTCATCCAGCAGCATCAGTTCCGGTGCCTCGGCCAAAAGCTTGGCCAAGGCCGCGCGCCGTCTCTCCCCGCCCGACGCCGCCGTCACCTTTGTCGCGGGATCGAATTTCAAACCCTCGGCAACGACGGCAACCTTGTAGGCCTCCGTCTCAGGCAATCCCGAAGCAGCGAAATCGCCCAGCGTCTCAAAGGCCGAAAGGTCCGGTTCCTGCTCCATATAACCTACGGTCACACCCGGCGGCACGACCCGGGTCCCGGCATCGGCCTCCACCAGCCCCGCCATCACCTTCATCAAGGTCGATTTGCCCGACCCGTTGCGTCCGACCAGCGCCACCCGGTCGCCGGGCTGCACGGTCAGGTCGAGCCCGTCGAAAACGGGGTTCCCACCGAAGGTCAGCGAGATTCCGGACAATTGAAGAAGCGGTGCACGTGCCATGCGCGCTCAGCTACCCGGGACGATGTGCGGCGTCAACGGTCGGGCTTCGCCGACTGAAAACATCCCGCTCCCATGCCACAGACCGATGCAGGCGCCCTCTGGCGCGCGCTCCCAAAGACGGCACATACGGGCAGGAACCGCCT
>JAUIDM010000131.1 GCA_030428915.1 Alphaproteobacteria bacterium
TATTAGGGCCCGCCACCGCGCATAGCGGTGCCGTCAGGTTGAAGACGACCGCGTCGCCCCCCTTTTTTCCGGGGGCATATGTTGCGCGAAAAGGGGCGAGAGCCGTTCAGCCCGGCCATCGCGCGAAAGGCGGTGGTCCGGCCGGCCACATGGTCCGCCCAGGCGACGATATAGCGGGGAAGGCCCGGATTGCTTACCCATGACCTTCGCGAGAAACCGGACGTCATGATCACAGGTCGTCCCGGCCCTCCCCATTGCACGCAGCAGCGGCCGAACTGCTATTCAGCCGCCTCCGCATAGCTCTCCAGCGGCGGGCAGATGCAGACCAGGTGCCGGTCGCCATAGACGTTGTCGACCCGACCGACCGGCGGCCAGTACTTGTCCACCCGGAAGGCCCCCGGCGGGAAGCAGCCCTGTTCACGGCTGTAGGGCCGGTCCCAGTCTCCGATCAGCGCATTGACCGTGTGGGGCGCGTGTTTCAGCGGGTTGTTCTCCGCATCGATCTCGCCCTTTTCGATGGCCGCGATCTCGTCCCGGATCGACAGCATCGCGGTGACGAAGCGGTCTAGCTCGGCCTTGGTCTCGGACTCCGTCGGCTCCACCATCAGCGTGCCGGCCACCGGCCAGCTCATCGTCGGCGCATGGAAGCCGTTGTCGATCAGCCGCTTGGCGATGTCGTCGACGGTCACGTGCGCGCTTTCGGCGTAAGGCCGCGTGTCGAGGATGCATTCATGCGCGACGCGGCCCTGCTTGCCTTTGAAGAGGATCCCGTAGGCCCCTTCCAGCCGCTTGGCGATGTAGTTGGCATTCAGGATCGCCACCTTCGTCGCCTGGGTCAGCCCTTTGCCGCCCATCAGCAGGATATAGGCCCATGAGATGGGCAGGATCGAGGCGGACCCCCAGGGTGCCGCCGAAACCGGTCCTTCTTCACCACCCGTCACCGGATGCCCCGGCAGGTGCGGCGCCAGATGCGCCTTGACGCCGATCGGGCCCATGCCCGGCCCGCCGCCGCCATGCGGGATGCAGAAGGTCTTGTGCAGGTTCAGGTGGCTCACATCGCCGCCCAGATCACCCGGCCGGACAAGGCCCACCATCGCGTTCATGTTGGCGCCGTCGATATAGACCTGCCCGCCATGGTCATGGGTGATCCTGCAGACCTCGCGCACGGTTTCCTCAAAGACGCCGTGGGTCGAGGGATAGGTGATCATGCAAGCCGAAAGGTTTTCGCCCGCCGCCTCGGCCTTGGCGCGGAAATCCTCCACGTCGATATCGCCGTTTTCGGCCGACTTCACCACGACGACCTTCATCCCCGCCATCTGCGCCGAGGCCGGGTTGGTGCCATGGGCCGAGACCGGGATAAGGCAGATATTGCGGTGCGATTCCCCGCGCGACCGGTGATAGGCCTCGATGGTCAGAAGGCCCGCATATTCGCCCTGTGCGCCGGAATTCGGCTGCAAGCTCATCGCGTCATAGCCGGTGATCTCGCAGAGCTTCGCCGACAGGTCGTCGAACATCTCACGGTAGCCTTCGGTCTGATCGGAAGGCGCGAAGGGATGTAGATTGGAAAACTCGGGCCAGGTGATCGGCATCATCTCGGCCGCAGCGTTCAGCTTCATCGTACAGGAGCCCAAGGGGATCATCGCCCGGTCAAGCGCAAGGTCGCGGTCCGCGAGACGACGCATGTAGCGCATCATCTCGGTCTCTGCCCGGTTCATGTGGAAGACCGGATGGGTCAGGTATTCCGATGTCCGCACAAGATCGTCAGGGATGTTGAAGTGATGCGTCAGGTCATCGTCTTTCTGGTCGATCCCGAAGGCGCGCCACAGCCGCTCGATGGTCATCCTTCGCGTCGTCTCGTCGATGGAGATGCCGACCTTCGTCGCGCCGATCTTGCGCAGGTTTATGCGCTCGTCCCGCGCGGCTTTCAGGACCGCGCCCTGCATCGCGCCGACATCGACAGTGATCGTATCGAAGTAGGTCTCGGGCTCCACCTTGTAACCCGCCGCTTCCAGCCCATGCGCCACACGCACGGTCTTGCGGTGGATTCGCTGGCCTATGGCCTTGAGGCCTTCCGGCCCGTGATAGACCGCATAGAAGGACGCCATATTGGCCAGCAGCGCCTGCGCGGTACAGACATTCGACGTCGCCTTTTCTCGGCGGATATGCTGTTCGCGGGTCTGCAGCGACAGGCGATAGGCCTGCCCGCCCTGCGCGTCGATGGAAACGCCGACGATGCGGCCCGGCATGTTGCGCTTGTGCGCGTCCTTGCAGGCCATATAGGCCGCCGACGGCCCGCCGAAGCCCATCGGCACGCCGAAGCGCTGGGTGGAACCGACGGCGATATCGGCGCCCATCGCGCCCGGT
Organism: Alphaproteobacteria bacterium; assembly: GCA_030428915.1. Taxonomy (GTDB): domain Bacteria; phylum Pseudomonadota; class Alphaproteobacteria; order Rhodobacterales; family Rhodobacteraceae; genus Albidovulum. Next base: position 2,365 of record JAUIDM010000131.1, read on the forward strand.
TCCTTCAGCAGCGTCAGCGCCATGATGTCGGCAATGACAATGCCGAGGGCACCGGCCTCGTGCAGCTTGGCGATATGGGGCGTGAAGTCGGTCAGATGGCCATAGGTGCCGGGATACTGGAAGATCGCGCCAAAGACCTTGTCGGCCTCGATCTCAGCAGGGTTGCCGACGATGATCTCGATGCCGATGGGTGCCGCGCGCACCTTCATCACCTCGATATTCTGGGGATGGCAGTTTTCGTCGATGAAGAATGCGGTGGCTTTCGACTTGGAGGTCCGCTGCGCCATCGTCATGGCCTCGGCCGCCGCTGTCGCCTCGTCCAGAAGCGAGGCATTGGCGATCTCAAGCCCCGTCATGTCGCAGACCATGGTCTGGAAGTTCAGAAGCGCCTCGAGCCGGCCTTGCGAAATCTCCGGCTGGTAGGGCGTGTACGCCGTATACCAGGCCGGGTTCTCAAGGATATTGCGCTGGATCGCCGGCGGGCAGACGGTGCCATAAAAACCTTGGCCAATCATCGAGGTGAAGACCTGGTTCTTCTTCGCGACCTGCCGCATGAACCACAGAAGCTCGCGTTCGGACTTGGCCTTGCCGAAATCCAGGGGCTGTTCCTGTCGCAGGCTCTTCGGGATCGTCTGGTCGATAAGTTCGTCGAGGTCCTTCACCCCCAACACCTCGAACATCTCCTCCATCTCTGCCGGAGACGGGCCGATGTGGCGGCGGTTGGCGAAGTCGTAGGGCAAATAGTCGGTGGGGGTGAAGGGCATTTTCCTCGTCCTTATCCGATCATCTCGTTGTAGGCGGCCTCGTCCATCAGCCCGTCGAGCGCGGACATGTCTGCCACCTTCATCTTGAAGAACCACGCCTTGCCAGTCGGGTCCTCGTTCACCATGGCGGGATTGTCCGCGAGGTCGCCGTTGACCTCGACGATCTCGCCGTCCAGGGGCGCGCGGATGTCAGAAGCAGCCTTGACGCTTTCGATCACGCAGATCTCGTCATCCTTGGACACACTCGTCCCCGCCTCTGGCAGTTCGACGAAAACGACATCGCCCAATTGCTCGGACGCATGCGCCGTGATGCCCACGGTGACGATATCTCCCTCGGCGCGCAGCCACTCATGATCTTCGGTGTACTTCATGGGTCTCTTCCCCTGCTGGTTAACGTTTGTATTGATTGGGTTGGAACGGCATCGACGCGATGACGGCGGGCAGGCGCTTGCCGCGCACCTCACCGTAAACCACGGCGCCTTCCCTCAGATCGGCTGGCAGATAAGCCATCGCCATCGGCGCCTCGATCGACGGCCCGAAGCCGCCCGAGGTGACGGTGCCGATGGGCTGACCACCCTCGGGGCCGGCGTAAACCTCCGTCCCCTCGCGCATCGGTGCGCGTCCCTCGGGGCGCAGGCCCACGCGGCGGCGGGCCGGGCCATCGGCGAGTTCCTTAAGGATGCGCTCCGCCCCGGGAAAGCCGCCCTCGCGGGCCCCTCCGGCACGGCGCGCCTTCTGGATCGCCCAGGTCACATTACCCTCGACCGGGCTCGTGGCGGTGTCGATGTCATGGCCGTAAAGGCACATGCCCGCCTCGAGACGCAGCGAATCACGGGCACCAAGCCCGATGGGCGCGACCTCTTCCATCGCCAGCAGCGTCCGGGCAAAGGCCTCAGCGAATTTGTTCGGCACCGAGATTTCGAACCCGTCCTCGCCGGTATAGCCCGAGCGCGAGATCCACAGTTCCGCCGTGTCCCAGTGGCGGATGCCGACATCCATGAACCGCATCTCGGACACGTCCGGCACAAGCCGCGCCAGCGCCTTCTCGGCGTCCGGCCCCTGAAGCGCCACCAGCGCGCGGTCGCCGACCATGCCGATATCGCATTCATCGCCCAGATGCGCCTTCAGATGGGCGAAATCCTGATCCTTGCAGGCGGCATTGACCACCAGGAAAAGGTGATCGCCCCGGTTGGCGACCATCAGGTCGTCCATGATGCCGCCGTCGTCATTGGTGAACATGGCATACCGCTGGCGACCTTCCTTCAGGCCCAGAATATCCACCGGCACCAGCCGCTCCAGTGCCAGGGCAGCATCCTCGACCGAACCCGACTTTGCACTCAGCAGAATCTGGCCCATATGACTGACATCGAAAAGCCCCGCATGCCGGCGGGTGAAGAGATGCTCCTTCATCACGCCCATCGGATATTGCACCGGCATTTCGTAACCCGCGAAGGGCACCATCTTGCCGCCAAGCTCGATATGCAGGTCGTATAGAACCGTACGATTCAGGTCGGCCATGCCGTCCTCCCTCTGTCACGCCGGTTCATGGTGTCCGGCATCGCCATGGGCGGTCAAGACCGCCCGTTCCGATGCCCCCTCTGTCCTTTCGCCTGAGATCGTTATCCCTTCGGCGTCCCCGACCTGATCGGGGATCTCTCCAGAGTTTCCGTTGTCAGACCGGTCCTTGCGCCTGAGAGTTTACCGGGGCGGTTGCTCCTTCGGCACCGGATGGGGTGATGACCCTGCCGGATTCTCCCGGATCTGACGCAGCCTGAATACCCGGTTCGGCACCATTCTGGCAAGCCTGCATGCAACGGAATACATTCTTTCGCGTTAGCGCATGACCCATGAAACATGCTTGCGCTTCCACTCTGGCCAAGCCAAGGATCGGCGCATGAAAACCGACCGCCATCCCGCGTTTTTCGGCTACGGCTCGCTCGTCAACCGGGCGACGCATGACTACGCGCCCGGAGAGGCCGTGACACTGAAAGGCTGGCGCCGGGTCTGGCGGCATACACGGCTGCGCGACTGGCCCTATCTCTCCGCGGAACGGGCGGAAGGCGAAATCGACGGGCTGATCGCCGCCGTGCCGAATGACGACTGGGCGCTGCTCGACCAGCGCGAGGCCGCGTATCGCCGCCACGCCGTCCCGCACCACCATGTCACCATCGCGCCGGACTGGGCCAACAGGATCGAGATCTACGCGGTGGATGAGGCGCATGGCCTCCCCGCGAACCAGCACCCGATCCTGCTCAGTTATCTCGACACGGTTGTGCAGGGCTTCCTACGCGAGTTTGGCGAGCCGGGCGTCGCGCGATTCTTCGCGACCACGACCGGCTGGACCACACTCCTCGACGATCGCGAGGCGCCGCACTATTCCCGGCATCAAATGACGACACCCACCGAGCGGGCACTGACCGACCGCTACACAGACCGCCTCGGCCTCGCGCGCATCCGCTGCTGATCTTCACCTGTTCGAAAATATCCTCGGGGGTGCGGGGGTGGAAAACCCCCGCCGCCGCGCTCACCCCTTCGCGCGCACCTTCTGCAAGAGCGGCATGAGTTCTGCCATTTCCGGCCCGTGCGGCTGGCCGGTCAGCGCGTGGCGCAAAGGCATGAACAGCGCCTTGCCCTTGCGGCCGGTCTTTTCCTTCACCGCGGTCGTCCACTCGCCCCAGGTCGCCTCGGTGAAGGGCGGCTCTGGCAGCAGCGCCATCGCCTCGGCCACGAAATCCGCATCCTCCGGCGCAATCACCGGCGCGGCCCCGTCGCGGCACAGCGTCCACCACGCGCCGAGGTCATCGAGCTTGGTGATGTTCTGCGACGCAACACGCCAAAACCGCTCGGCCATCTCCTCCGGCACGCCAAGGCCAGCGATACGGCCCTTCACCGCCTCGAAGGGCAGCGCCTGATTGCGGGCGCGGGTCAGGGGCCACAGATCCTCGGCATCGAACTTCGTCGGTGCCGCGCCGAATTGCGACAGCTCGAACCCATCGGCAATCTCATCGAGCGACATCATCAGCTCGACCGGCTGCGAAGAGCCAAGCCGCGCCATGAGGCTCAAGAGCGCCTCTTTCGCTACGCCCTGTGCCCGCAGGTCGCGCAGGGAAAGCGTGCCGAGCCGCTTCGACAGCCCCTCGCCCTGCGGCCCGGTCAGCAGCGAATGATGCGCGAAGGCAGGCGGCGTGCCGCCGATGGCCTTCATGATCTGCACCTGCGTCGCGGTATTGGTGACATGGTCCGCGCCGCGCACGATATGGGTGATGCCCATGTCGATATCGTCAACCGACGAGGCGAAGGTATAAAGCACCTGACCGTCGGCGCGGATCAGCACGGGGTCCGACACCGACGCGGTATCAATCGACACATCGCCCAAAATCCCGTCGTTCCATTCGGTGCGTTGCTGATCCAGCTTGAAGCGCCAATACCCGTCGCGTTCGGCGCGCAACTTGTCCTTTTCCGCCACCGAAAGGCTCAAGCCGGCCCGGTCATAGACCGGCGGCTTGCCCATGTTCAGCAGCTTCTTGCGCTTCAGGTCGAGTTCGGTCGGCGTCTCGAACACTTCATACAGATCGCCCGAGGCGCGCAGTTCTTCGGCAACCTCGGAATAACGCCCGAGCCGCTCGGACTGACGTTCCACCCGGTCCCAGGTCAGGCCAAGCCATTCCAGGTCGTGTTTGATCCCGTCGACATATTCCTGCTTGGAGCGTTCCTGATCGGTATCGTCGAGGCGCAGGATGAAGGTGCCGCCGGTCTTGCGGGCGATCAGATAGTTCATCAGCGCGGTGCGCAGGTTGCCCACATGGATGTAGCCGGTGGGCGACGGGGCGAAGCGGGTCACGGTCATGGGATATCTCCTGTCGCGCCCCCTCTTTCACAGGACGCGCATTTTGTCCATATGAGGGAGGGTTAGGAGAAACGCATGAACGACTGGCTGGGGCGTACCGCGCCCGATCTCTTCACGATCGAACAGATGGCACGGGCCACTGTCGCCGACCTGCCCGCCCAGTTCGCAGGCCCCGCACGCGGCGTCATCGTCCGGGTGGATGACTTCCCCCCCGAGGACCTTCTGGACGAGATGAATATCGAGAACCCGTTCGAACTGACCGGACTATACGACGGTATTCCCCTGACAGAGAAATCGGTGATGGATGTCGTCGACCGCCCCGACACGATCTGGCTGTTCCGCCGCCCGATCCTCGACGAATGGGCCGAACGCGGCAATGTCTCGCTCGGCCAGCTCGTCGCCCATATCATGGTGCACGAACTCGCCCACCATTTCGGCTGGTCGGACGAGCAAATCGCCGAAATCGACCGCTGGTGGGAGTGAGGCGCGGTAGCTGCACCGTGCCCTCTCGTAAAACGCCTAATTATTGGACAAAAACATCGCTTCGTGATCCATCAGGGGTCAGAAGCGCAAAGAACGCACCGAAACACCTTTCTGACGGCCGGTGTCTCCGTCTCCTTTCCCGGTGCGGGGATCGACAACGTCATCGGCCGAAACGCCGACCCGTGGACTGGAGGATTCGTCAATGTCGTCTTCAATTTCTAAGGCAGCTTTCATCGCGGTCACTTTGGTGACGGGTGCGGTTTCGATGGCATCTGCACAAGACGCACCGCTTTCAGCCGCAGAGTCGGACCCCCGGATCATGGGCTGGATGGAAGGCTTCCCACCGCCCCCCGACAAACTCATCACCCAGCCGGACTCAAACTTTTTCAGCTTTCCCAGATTGCGCTGTTCGGTCTGCCATCTTCGCGAATTCCTGCCCACCGAGGAGATCAGCCGAGGCCTGGGGGCGCCGGTGCCGCTCGACTACCTGACGCCGGCGGCGTTCGCCGAGACGGCCCGTGCCATCGATGCATTGACCTTTACCCCGATCGACGGCGACGCGCCGATGACATGGGAACAATCCCTCTATGCCAACTACACCGATGGCATCCTGATCCTGCACAAGGGCCGTGTGGTCTATGAACGCTACTTCGGCTGCCTTGCTGAGGACGGCAAGCATGCGGCGATGTCGATGACCAAGTCCGTCACCGGCCTCCTGGGCGAGATCCTCGTGGCCGAGGGGGTGCTCGACGATACGGCACTGGTGCGCGACATCATCCCCGAGATCGGCGACAGCGCCTTCGCAACCGCGACAGTGCGGGAAGTCATGGATATGACGACCGGCGTCCAGTATTCCGAGAACTACTCGGACCCCAATGCCGATATCTGGCTGTATTCGAAAGCAGCAAGCCCACTGCCCAAGCCCGAGGGCTACGATGGCCCGGACGGCTACTGGGAATACCTTCAGCAGGTGAAGCCCGAGGGCAATCACGGCGATCAGTTCCACTACAAGACCATCAACTCGGACATGCTCGGCTGGATGATCAGCCGGGTCTCGGGCAAGTCGGTAACCGAGCTTGCGTCGGAACGCCTCTGGCGCCGCATGGGCGCCGAACAGGACGCTTACCAGACGGTTGACAGCAAGGGCGTGCCCTTCGCTGGCGGCGGCATTTCGGCCGGGCTGCGCGACCTCGGCCGGCTCGGCCTCCTGATGCTGAATGAAGGCGAGATCAACGGAGAGCAGTTGTTCCCGGCACAGGTGGTCCAACACATCCGGGGCGGCGGCGATCCCGCCAAGTTTGTCGGATTCCCCACAATTCCGAATGGCAGCTACACCAGCCAGTGGTGGGTCTTCCACAACGAACACGGAGCCTTTGCCGCGCGCGGAGTGCACGGCCAGACGATCTATGTCGACCCGACCGCAGACATGGTTCTGGTCCGCTTCGCCTCGTTCCCCCAAGCGCAGAACGGCTTCATCGACCCGACCTCGCTGCCCGCCTATCAGGCCGTTGCGGAATACCTCATGTCCCAATGACGGGCAAAACCATCGAAACTGCCCGACCGGGAACACGGGAATGTGACATCGCCACAGCCCGCGATGACATAGGCTTTTTTTGAATCCATAGAGAGGTTGCCATGACCAATAATCTCACCCGTCGTCACGCTCTTCTTGCCGGGGCCGCCGCGCCGCTCGTCGCCCTTTCCGCCGCGCCCGCCCGCGCCAAGGCCGACATGAAAGGGATGGCCACGCCGCTTTTCAGTCGCTTCAAGCATGGCGATTTCGAGGTGACGACACTTCTTGCCGGGACGAGGGCCGTGGAAGAGCCGCAGACGATCTTCGGCATGAACGCCAGCGCCGAGGATTTTGTGGCTGTTTCGGAGGCCGCGCATCTGCCCACGAATATCGCCCAGTTCTTCTTCACCCCGACGGTGGTCAATACCGGCGAAGAACTCGTCCTCTTCGACACCGGCCTCAATGCCGAAGGCATCACGGCCGCTTTGGCGGCGGCCGGATACACGCCCGATCAGGTCGATACCGTCGTCATCACCCACATGCATGGCGATCATATCGGTGGACTGAACTCCGATGCGGGCGACACCTTCCCAAATGCCCGGTATGTCACCGGATCGACCGAGCACAATCACTGGTCGGCGGCGGGCAATGAGGGCTTCGACGGCAAGGTTAAGCCGCTCAACGAAAAGATGACCTTCCTCGACGATGGCGGCAGCGTCGCCTCGGGCATCACGGCGATCGCCGCGCACGGGCATACGCCGGGCCATATGGGCTACATGATCGAAAGCGGCGGCAAGGGGCTGGTGCTGATCGCCGATACCGCAAACCACTACGTCTGGTCGCTGGCCAAGCCCGACTGGGAAGTGAAGTTCGACATGGACAAGGCTGCAGCCGCTGCCACACGGCGCAAGATGCTGGGCATGATCGCAGCCGACCGGCTGCCCTTCATCGGCTATCACATGCCCTTCCCCGCCACCGGTTTCGTGGAGGCCGACGGCGACGGATTCCGCTATGTGCCGTCGTCCTATCAGCTTATGCTGGGCTGACGGCGAACACCGCCACCCTTGCCGGGTGACGGATTTGCGGTCAGGGTCGGGGGAATGATGTAGGCCCATGACCCCGATCCTGACCGTAACCCTCAATCCCGCGCTCGACATCGCCACGGCTGCTGATGCCGTGCGTCCGGGGCCGAAGCTGCGCTGCGATCCCCCGCGCGTCGACCCGGGCGGCGGCGGGATCAATGTCAGCCGGGTGATCGCGCGGCTTGGCGGCACATCGACCGCGTTCGTGGCACTCGGCGGTTCGACGGGCGACCGGCTTGGGGCCGCACTCTCCGCCGAAAAGATCGTCGCCCATGCCCATCCCGCCCCCGGCGAGACCCGGGAAAGCCTGTCGGTCACCGACCGTGAAACCGGCGGGCAGTTCCGCTTCGTCCTGCCCGGGCCCGTATGGACCGGGCGGCAGGGCAAGACCGTGCTGACGGCCATCGCCGATGCAGCACCGGAGGGGGCGCTCGTCGTCCTCTCAGGCAGCCTGCCACCGGGCCTGCCGGATGACCTGCCCGCACTT
>JAUIDM010000514.1 GCA_030428915.1 Alphaproteobacteria bacterium
CAAGCCGCTCGCCCTCATTTCCCAGGAGGACGCCCTCAGGCAGGTCACCCGACAATTGCAGCATCAGACCCTCCGCTCAGCCCCGGTCTCGGCTTCTTCCATTGCAGCCATTTGCGCGGCGGTTCCTTTCAGAACACCGCGGCGAATCTCTCGGGCAGGCGGTAAAGCTCCTTCGTTCGCCCGCCGCCCCAGAAAGTAACATTTCCGCCGTGAAGATCCTTCTTCTGTTCTTCCATCGTATTGCGGAACTCGGCCAGCTCGCAATCTTCCCGCACCGGCTTGCCCGAGGCGAGTTTCTTGTAATTGTCGAGATCCTTCTTCCACGCATGCCCGGTCTTGGCGGGATCCTTGCCCTCATCCATCGTCTCGCGCATGTCGCGGCGGGCGGTCAGCCGGGCAACGGCGGTGTCGTAGTCGAAAAAACGCAGATGCAGCAGGTAGAGATGCGGGTCGAGAAAGCGGGGCTGGTGCGTATTGGCGTGCCCGCCCACGGTGAATTTCGTCTGCATCCGGATGATGCAGGGCTTGGCGTAGTTCGCATTCGCGCGGAACACGCGGCGGCGGCTGAGCACCGTCGCGTCCTCCGCGATCGGTTCAGGCTCCACTTCCGGATTGTGGATCAGTTCGACGCCGAAGGGGCAGATGGATTTCGGCAGGAACGGCTGGTTCGCCGGATCGTCCGACCGTTCGTATCGCCTGAGATAGTCGATCAGACTGGTGCCGATGGCGGGGTCCAGCACGACGACCTCATCCACGTCGCCCACGAACATCCAGTTGTAATAGCGCAAGAGCCCGGAACTCATATGCGACTGGATGTGCCAGCGCCGCCGCTCCAGCCGGGTCAGTGTCGGGTCGCGGGGAACCGTGATGACATTGCAGCCTTCGGCGATCCGGTCATGTTCGGGATCGCCGCCATGGCTGAGGATATAAAGATGCTGCCGCCCGAACTGCGCGCCGTAATAATCCACCCAGCGCTTGAGGAACGCATAGTCGCGATAGACCATCGTCAAGGCCCCGCAGGGCTCCTTGGTCGGGTCCATGATGGGGCGTGCGGCCATGCCTGATCCCTTCTTCGCCTGCCTTCGCAGTTACAGCCAGCCCGCGACCGGTTCAACATTCGACAGTCGGACGACGCGCATCTGTGCTCTTTCGGACTCGGCGACGGCCGGGCGGATTTCCATTGCAGGCCGCCCGGGGACGGTCGAATATGCCCGCTATGACGACGAACGATCCGCAGCAGGCAGAGCACACGGAACCCCCCGCATTCTGGAGCCCGGAAATGACCTTTCCGGCGGCGGTGCGCGCTTATGTCGAGGCGCGCTATCGCGCGGCGGATGTCATCCTGGAATACGGGATGGGCGGGTCCACGGCCTTTGCGGCAGGGCTGCCCGGCAAGACCGTCCTGTCGGTGGAAAACGCCAAACCCTTCTATGAAAACATGGTGGCGTATTTCGCCAATGTGCCCCCCAAGGCCAAGGTGGTGCTGCATCATCAGGATGTCGGCAGGACCAAGGCCTGGGGCTTTCCGGCCGATGCCTCGGGCTGGCCGCGCTATCACGACTATCCGATGTCGATCTGGCGGCATCCCGACTTTGTCCAGCCGGACCTTGTCCTGATCGACGGCCGGTTCCGGGTCGGCTGTTTCCTCGCCACGTTGTTCCTGACCGAAAAGCCGGTCACGGTGCTTTTCGACGACTATACCAAGCGGGGCTACTACCACCTTGTGGAACGCTATGCGCCGCGCGTTGAAACCGTGGGCCGCATGGTGCGGTTCGACCTGGAACCGGCCACGATCTCCCGGGCGGACCTGTTCACCCTATTTGAGGAATTGCAGAAACCGGGATAGAGCCCATCGCGGTCATAGTGCAGACCGCCAGCCGCCCGTCTGGCCCGGCGTTCACGCCGGGCCGCGCCCGACCCTCCCCCCGGGAGGGCGCCCCGCGGCGCTGCAACCAGAACAGGCGCTTGAAGGTCGGGAAGGGATCGCGCAGACCCGGCTCACGGAGCGCCCACCCAGGGTCGGGCGCGGCCCTCCGCACAGACCTTCAACCTCCGAAAAGTCCCGCAAGCAGACCAAAATGATTTGCAGGCATATCCGAGG
>JAUIDM010000132.1 GCA_030428915.1 Alphaproteobacteria bacterium
ACGCTGCTACATGGGGCGGGTCAGTCTCTCCTCCACCGGCTTCTATGCCACGCCGAAGATCACATGGGACCGCAAGGCCGGGCGCGGGCGGCCCTTCTACTATTTCGCCTATGGCGCTGCGGTCAGTGAGGTCGTGATCGACACGCTGACCGGCGAAAACCGCATCCTGCGCGCCGATATCCTGCATGATGCAGGGGCCAGCCTGAATCCGGCCATCGATACCGGTCAGATCGAGGGCGGCTATGTGCAGGGCGCGGGCTGGCTGACGACCGAGGAACTGGTGTGGGACGACAAGGGGCGGCTTCGCACCCATGCGCCGTCGACCTACAAGATTCCGGCATGCTCCGATCGGCCGCGCATCTTCAACGTCACGCTCTGGGACGGGCAGAACCGCGAGGACACGATCTATCGGTCGAAAGCCGTGGGAGAGCCGCCCTTCATGCACGGGATCTCAGTCTTCTCGGCGCTCGGCCACGCCTGCGCCGCATGCGGCCCGCACTATCCCGACCTTCAGGCCCCGGCCACCGCCGAAGCGGTCCTGGCAGCTGTGAAGCGCGCGCGGGGGACGGGGCAATGAGCTTTGATCGCGAGGCGCTGACCCGCGCGGTGGCAGACCACGGCGCAGTGGCCCGTGTCGTCGTGGCCGAGGTCAAGGGCTCGGCCCCGCGCGAGGTCGGCGCATCGATGCTGGTCTGGGCCGGTGATCAGTCGGGTACGATCGGCGGCGGCGCGCTGGAATATGAGGCCGCCGCCAGGGCGCGGGCGATGCTCGCGGACGTGGGGGGCGACAGGGTCGACCGGATGCCGCTCGGTCCCGCGCTGAACCAGTGCTGCGGCGGCGCGGTGGTGGTGCTTTCAGAGGTCTGGGATGCAGACAGGCTCGCCACGCTGGACGAGGCAAAAGTCATCGCGCGCCCCCTGCCCGGCACGACCGGCGAGATGCCGCTCGCGGTGCGCCGCATCCTCAACCGCGCGCGGGGCGAAGGCGTCCGGCCCGTGCCGCGCATGACCCATGGCTGGATGGTGGAGCCGGTGACAGAAGCGGCACGCGAGATATGGATCTGGGGCGCGGGCCATGTCGGCCGGGCGCTGGTCAACGTACTCGCCCCCCTGCCCGGCATGCACCTGACCTGGATCGACACCGATGCCGCGCGCTTCCCGGTCATCCCCGAAGGCGTGGTCCGGAAGACCGCCGCAAACCCGGCCGATCTGGTGCCGGAGGCCCCGGCCCATGCGGAACATCTGATCCTGACCTTCAGCCACGCCTTCGATCTGGAAATCTGCCACCGGCTTCTCGGCCACGGCTTCGGCACTGTGGGCCTGATCGGATCGGCAACGAAATGGGCGCGCTTCCGCTCGCGACTGAAGGCGCTCGACCATGCCGGGGCCCAGATCGACCGCATCCGATGCCCGATTGGCGACCCAGGCCTTGGCAAGCATCCGCAGGCAATCGCGGTGGGCGTATCGGCTGACCTTCTGAAAGACAGAACCGCACAAAACTCACAAAAGGAACGCGCGGGATGACGGGGGAAATCCTTCTTGATATCAACGGGATAAGCAAGTCTTACCCCGGGGTGAAAGCGAACGACGATGTGTCGTTCAAGATCGGCGTGGGCGAAGTTCACGCGCTGCTGGGGGAAAACGGGGCGGGCAAGTCCACGCTCGTGAAGATGATCTACGGCCTCGTGAAGCCCGATGAGGGGCAGATGACGCTGCGGGGGCAGGCCTTTGCGCCCACCGCGCCAAGCGTCGCGCGCGAACTGGGCGTCGCGATGGTCTTCCAGCACTTCTCGCTTTTCGAGGCGCTGAACGTCGCCGAGAACGTGGCGCTCGGCATGGAAAACCCGCCGCCGATGCGCGAGCTTGCCGCCCGCATCCGGGCGGTCAGCGAGGAGTACGGGCTGCCGCTTGACCCCTCGCGCATGGTGGGCGATCTGTCCGCCGGGGAACGCCAGCGGGTGGAGATCATCCGCTGCCTGTTGCAGGACCCGAAGCTTCTGATCATGGACGAACCGACCTCGGTACTCACACCGCAGGAGGTGGAGATCCTCTTCAAGACGCTGCGCCAGTTGTCGAGCGAGGGCACCGCGATCCTCTACATCTCCCACAAGCTGGAGGAGATCCGCACGCTCTGCGACGCGGCCACGATCCTCCGGCACGGCAAGGTCGTGGGCACAGCAGACCCGCGCCAGTCCACCGCGCGCGAACTGGCCGAGATGATGGTCGGTGCGACGCTGACGCCGCCCGAACGCAAGGCCGCCGAGAAAGGCGAGGTGGTGCTGGGCGTGACCGACCTGTCGGTCGCATCGCCCATTCCGTTCGGCACGTCCCTGAAGAACGTCAGCTTCACCGTCGCGCGGGGCGAGGTTCTGGGCATCGCCGGGGTCGCGGGCAACGGGCAGGACGAGCTGCTGCTGGCGCTCTCGGGCGAGTTGAAGACCGCGCCCGACAAGGTCCGCATCACCGGCCATGCCGCAGGCGACCACGGCCCCGCCGAACGGCGCAATGCCGGACTGGTGGCCGCGCCAGAGGATCGCTACGGCCATGCCGCCGCACCGGACATGTCGCTGGTGGAAAACGCCTTTCTCAGCGGCTATCTGCGGCGCAACCTGTCGAACAAGGGCTTCATCGACTGGCCCGCGACCCGCGCCTTCGCCGATGAGGTCATTGCCACCTATGACGTGCGCACGCCCGGCAACCACGTCGCGGCCCGCGCGCTCTCGGGCGGCAACCTGCAGAAATTCCTGATCGGGCGCGAGCTGGACCAGGCGCCTGAGGTCATCGTCATCAACCAGCCCACATGGGGCGTCGATGCCGCCGCGGCGGCAGCGATCCGGCAGGCGATCCTCAACCGCGCCGCCGAAGGCGCGGGGGTCGTGGTGATCAGCCAAGACCTCGACGAACTTCTCGAAGTCGCGGACATGTTCGCGGTTCTGAACGAGGGGCGGCTTTCGAAACCGCGCCCGGTGAAAGGGCTCACGATCGACGAGATCGGGCTGATGATGGGCGGCGCCCACGGAATGGAGGTCGCGCATCATGCTGAGGCTTGAGAAACGTCCAAACCCCTCGCAATTCTGGCAATACGGCACGCCCGTGGTTGCCGTCCTTCTGACGATGATCGTCGGCGGCATCCTGTTCGCGATGCTCGGCAAAGACCCCTTCGCGGTCATCCGCACGATCTTCTGGGACCCGATCTTTGGCGAGTTTGCCTTCTACCTGCGCGGCCAGCTGCTGGTGAAGGCAGGCCCCCTGATCCTGATCGCCATCGGCCTCGCGCTCGGCTTCCGGGCGGGCATCTGGAACATCGGGGCCGAGGGGCAGTACATCATGGGCGCGGTGATCGGCGCCTCGGTGGGCCTCGCCGTCTATCCGACCGAAACCCGCCTGATCTACCCGGTCATGGTGATCGCCGGCGCGCTTGGCGGCTGGCTCTGGGCGATGATCCCGGCAATCCTAAAGACCCGGTTCAATACCAATGAGATTCTCGTCTCGCTCATGCTGGTCTATGTGGCCGAGACGATCCTGGCGAAAGCCGCGACCGGCTTCCTGCGCAACCCCGAAGGCTCGGGCTTTCCGGGCAGCCGCAACTTTTCCTCCTACAAGGCAGCGTCAAACCCCGAACTGATCGCGGGCTCGGGCCTGCATTGGGGCGGCGTCGCGGCACTCGTGACAGCGGTCCTCGTCTATATCCTGCTGCAGCGCCATATCCTCGGCTTCCAGATCAAGCTGGCCGGTCAGGCACCGCGCGCCGCCCGGTTCCACGGGGTGAACCCGACCCGGCTCGTCATCTTCTGCATGGGGCTGTCGGGCGCGCTTGCCGGTCTTGCGGGGCTCTTCGAGGTGACAGGGCCTGCGGGTCAGATCTCCATCGACTTCAACTCCGGCTATGGCTTCACCGCGATCATCGTGGCCTTCCTCGGGCGACTTAACCCGATCGGCATCGTCTTTGCCGGCCTCCTGATGGCCCTGACCTATGTGGGCGGCGAGATGGCCGCGACCAATCTCGGCCTGCCGTCGGCGGCGATACAGGTCTTCCAGGGCATGCTTCTCTTTTTCCTGCTCGGGGTGGACGTCCTGTCCAACTACCGCATCCGTATGTTCGTGGGGGCAAAGTAATGGATTTTGGATCAATCAATCCCGCCGTTCTGGTCGCCTCGCTCATGGTGGCGGCGGTGCCGATCATGCTCGCGGCCCTCGGCGAACTCATTGTCGAGAAATCGGGTGTCCTCAATCTCGGGGTCGAGGGCATGATGATCATCGGCGCCATCGCCGGGTTCATCGTGGCGGTGAACACCGGCAGCCCCGTGATCGGCTTCATCGGCGGCGCGGCGGCGGGCGCGGCGCTCAGCCTGATCTTCGCCTTCCTCACGCAGTTCCTGCTGACCAATCAAGTGGCGACGGGCCTTGCGCTGACCCTTTTCGGTCTCGGCCTCTCCTCGCTCGCAGGTCAAGGTTATAACGGGATCAAGCCGCCCCCCACGGGTGCGGTGCCCTTCGGGCCGCTTGCCGATATCCCGTTCCTGGGCCGCGTTCTCTTCGGCCATGACTGGATGGTCTATGTCTCCATCCTAATGGTCGCAGTCACCTGGTGGGTGCTGAAATCCACGCGCCTCGGGCTGATCATTCGCGCGGTCGGCGAAAACCATGAAGCCGCGCATTCGCTCGGCTACAAGGTCACGCGCGTCCGGATCGGCTGCATCATGTTCGGGGGGGCCATGGCCGGAATGGGCGGGGCCTATATCAGCCTCGTCCGCGTGCCCCAATGGGTCGACGGCATCACCTCCGGCGCGGGCTGGATCGCGCTCGCCATCGTGGTCTTTGCCAGCTGGCGGCCCTGGCGGGTGCTGATCGGCGCCTATCTCTTCGGCGGCATCACGGTTCTTCAGCTGAATTTGCAGGCCGCAGGGTCCGCAATCCCAGTCGAGTACTTGTCGATGGCGCCCTATCTGGTAACCATCCTTGTGCTGGTCATCATGTCCTCTGGCCGTGGCAAGGCATCCCTGAACGCGCCTGCAAGCCTCGGACAGAAATTCCACGCCTCGCATTGAGGCCAAACATCGGGGCGCGAAACCCCACCAACCGGGAGTGTAACATGAAAAGAAGACACCTACTTGCCTCTGCCGCGCTCGGCCTCGGCCTTGCGTTCAGCGGCGCGGCCAACGCCCAGATGGACAAGGTCAAGGCCTGCTTTGTCTATGTCGGCCCCATCGGCGACGGCGGCTGGACCTATCAGCACCATCAGGGACTGCTGGCGGTCGAGGAAGCTTTCGGCGACAAGGTCGAGACGGCCTATCAGGAAAGCGTACCCGAAGGCGCGGATGCCGAGCGCGTGCTGACCCAGATGGCGCTGTCGGGCTGCAACATCATCTTCACCACCTCCTTCGGCTACATGGACCCGACGAATGCCGTGGCCGCAAAGTTCCCGAACGTGATGTTCGAACATGCCACCGGCTACAAGCGCGATCATCCGAACGTTTCGACCTACGATGCCCGCTTCTACGAAGGCCGTGCCATTCAGGGCACGATCGCAGGGCGGATGACCCAGTCGAACAAGATCGGCTACATCGCGTCATTCCCGGTGCCGGAGGTCATTCAGGGGATCAACGCCTATTTCATTCACGCCAGGAAGGTGAATCCGGATGTCGAGCTTTCGGTTGTCTGGGCTTACACCTGGTTCGACCCCGCGAAAGAAGCCGATGCAGCGAAGGCCCTGATTGATCAAGGCGTGGATGTCATTGCGCAACATACCGATTCCACGGCACCGCTTGCGGAAATGGCAAAGACCGACGGTAGAGTAATCGGTTTCGGCCAAGCCTCCGACATGAGCGAATACAAACCGTCGCCGCGTGTCACATCGACAATCGACAACTGGGCTCCGTATTACATCAAGCGGATCGGCGCGCTGCTTGACGGCACGTATGAACAAGCCGCGACCTGGGACGGCATCCCGAACGGTGAAGTGGAAATTGGCGAGATCACCGATGCGGTCCCCGCCGAAGTGAAGGCCGAGGCAGAAGCTGTGCGGGACTCCATTGCCGACGGCTCGTATCACCCGTTCACCGGCCCGATCAACAAGCAGGATGGCTCTGTCTGGCTGGCCGATGGAGAGGTTGCCGACGATGGCACGCTTGCCGGCATGGGCTTCTACGTCGAAGGCATCACCGGCGAGATCCCGCAATAAGCCAACGGATCTGCCGAAACCGACCCCGCGCCGCAAGGCGCGGGGTTTTGCGTTCCACCCCGCCCGCGCTTGACTCGAGGCGCCCACTCCCGTACATCCCCCGCAATTCCGGAAGTGACACAGCTTCCGGTCCCGGACCCGATCCGGGATCGCCACCAGTCAGCGCGTCGCGCCCACTGGTGCGTTTTGCGTTTGGGCGCCCGCGTCGTTATGTCGGGGGCAGTGAAGTCGAAAGGCCAAGGAGGGCCATATGTTCGAGAACCTGTCAGAACGCCTTGGCGGCGTCTTCGACCGGCTGACGAAACAGGGCGCCCTCTCTGAGGACGACGTGAAAACCGCGCTCCGCGAGGTCCGCGTGGCACTGCTGGAGGCCGACGTCTCGCTGCCCGTCGCGCGCGACTTCATCAAGGCCGTCGAAGGCAAGGCCACCGGTGCCGCCGTCACCAAATCGATCACCCCCGGCCAGCAGGTCGTCAAGATCGTCCATGACGCGCTCATCGACGTGCTGCGCGGCGCCGAAGATCCCGGCACGCTGAAGATCGACAACCCGCCCGCGCCCATCCTGATGGTCGGCCTTCAGGGCGGCGGCAAGACCACCACCACCGCGAAACTCGCCAAGCGCCTGAAGGAGCGCGAGAAGAAGCGCGTGCTGATGGCCTCGCTCGACACCAACCGCCCCGCGGCGATGGAGCAGCTTGCGATCCTCGGCACCCAGATCGGCGTCGACACGCTGCCGATCGTCAAGGGCGAAAGTGCGGTGCAGATTGCCAAGCGCGCCAAGCAGCAGGCCACCTTGGGCGGCTACGACGTCTACATGCTCGACACCGCCGGCCGCCTCCAGATCGACCAGGTCCTGATGGATGAGGTGGCAGAGGTCGCCGCCGCCACCAAACCGCGCGAAACGCTTCTGGTCGTCGATGGCCTGACCGGTCAGGTCGCGGTCGAAGTGGCGCAGGAATTCGACGCCAAGGTGGGCATCACCGGCGTCGTCCTCACCCGGATGGACGGCGACGGGCGCGGCGGTGCGGCACTTTCCATGCGCGCTGTCACCGGCAAGCCGATCCGCTTCGTGGGCCTCGGCGAAAAGATGGACGCGCTTGAGACCTTCGAGGCCGAGCGCATCGCGGGCCGCATCCTCGGCATGGGCGACATCGTGGCGCTCGTAGAAAAGGCGCAGGCAACGCTCGAGGCCGAACAGGCCGAGCGCATGGCCAAGCGCTTTGCCAAGGGCCTCTTCAACATGAACGACCTCAAGTCCCAGCTTGAGCAGATGATCAAGATGGGCGGCATGCAGGGCATGATGGGAATGCTGCCCGGCATGGGCAAGGCCGCGAAACAGATGGAGGCCGCCGGTTTCGACGACTCCATCCTCCGCCGCCAGATCGCCCTCATCAACTCGATGACCAAGAAGGAACGCGCCAACCCCGCGCTCCTTCAAGCCAGCCGCAAGAAACGCATCGCCGCCGGTGCGGGGCTTGAGGTCTCCGAACTCAACCAGCTTTTGAAGATGCACCGCCAGATGGCGGACATGATGAAGAAGATGGGCAAGGGCGGCATGATGAAACAGGCCATCCGCCAGATGATGGGCAAGGGCGGCATGCCCGACCCGTCGAAGATGAGCCCGGCCGAAATGGAAGCCATGGCCAAGGGGATGCAGGAAGGCATCGGCGGCGGCAAACTGCCGGGCGGTATGGGCCTGCCGGGCGGTCTCGGCGGCATGAAGCTGCCCGCCGGTCTTTCCGGCCTTGGCGGTCTGGGCAAGAAGAAGTGACATTCGCCGCGCCCCTCCTGCGCCCGGCCCGGTGGGAAGGGCGTGACGCGTCCGCCCGGCGGCGGACGGAACGGGCGCTGCGCGTGCACGGGGGCAATAGATGACCCCTCCGACCCTCCACACCGATCGCCTGATCCTCCGCGCCCCGAAACTCGCGGATTTCGAACATTGGGCGGCGTTCTTCGCCTCCCCCCGCTCCATCCACGAACGGGGCATGATGGGCCGGGAAGAGGCTTGGAAGAACTGGGCCGCGGACGTTGCGCTCTGGCAGCTCAAGGGCTACGGCGCCTTCGGCCTCGATGACCGGGCGACCGGCGCTTTTGTCGGCGAGGTCGGCATCTATGAATTCATGGGCTATCCCGAACCCGAGCTCGGCTGGTTCACCGTGCCGGAGGCCGAGGGCAAGGGTTACGCCGCCGAGGCTGCCCGTGCCGTCATGCTCTGGGCGCGCCAGACGCTAGGCTGGGACCGGCTGATCAACATCATCGACCCGGCCAACGACCGGTCCATCGCGCTCGGCCTGAAACTCGGCGGCGTGATCGACCCCTCCATTCCCGGCACCGATCCCGGCGACGTGGTGATTGTCCACGATATCAGGGGGCTCGCATGAGATTCCCCGCCGGCGCCCCTACGATTCAGAGCGACCGCCTGACCCTCGGTCCGGTCAGCGACATGCACGCCGAAGCCTTCATGGACTTCGCGGCGACGGAAGCCTCGCACTTTCTCGGCGGCCCCAGCAACCGCGAGGATGCCTGGGTCGGCGTCGCGATGCAGGCGGGGCAATGGACGCTCAGGGGCTACGGCACGTTCTGGGTCAGCGAGACGGAAACCGGCGCCCCCGCGGGGCGGGTCGGTATCTTCCACCCCGGCTGGCGGACCGAACCGGAACTGAGCTGGCTGATCTATCCCGCCTTGCAGAAGCGCGGCTACGCGACCGAGGCTGCACTGACCGCGCGCGACTGGGCCTACCGGACGCTGGGGCTCGGCCCGCTGATGAGTCTGATCGACCCGGCTAACACCGCCTCCGAACGCGTGGCAAAACGCCTCGGCGCATGGAACGAAGGGCCGCACCGGACCGATGTTCCGAACGTCGTGAACCGCTGGCGCCACCCCGGAGCGGAGGCGCACGCATGATCCTTTCCTGCGAACAGCCGTCCACCGGCCCGGCCGCTGCGCTCGCGGCCGCGCTCGCCGCGATGATCCCGGGGATCGAAACGTCGCGGCTGCGCCTTCGCGCGCCGCGCATCGGCGACTTCGGCGCATGGGCTGCGATCGAATGCGGCGAACGCGGGCGTCACATCGGCGGGCCGATGCGGCGGGATGAAGCCTGGCTCGACTTTACCCAGGCCACCGCCACGTGGCTCCTGCGCGGCCACGGTCTCTGGACCGTCGAGGGCAAGGATGACGGCGCGCTGCTCGGCTTCGTCCTGATCGGATTCGAACCCGGCGACCGGGAGCCCGAGCTCGGCTTCCTCTTTTCCGAAGCGGCCGAAGGCCGGGGCTTTGCCTACGAGGCCGCGCTGGCCGCCCGATCCCATGCCTTCGGCGCGCTCGGCTGGGACACGCTCGTCAGCTATATCGATCCGGGCAATGACCGCTCGGCGCGTCTTGCCGAACGTCTGGGCGCGACCCGCGACCACGCGGCCGAAGCCGCTTACGACGAACCCGTCCTCGTCTACCGCCACCACAGGGAGGGACGCGCATGAAAATCCGCCCCGACACCTGCCCGACGCGTGCCATACGTTTTGCCGACACTTTGCCGACCCTGAACCGGAGGCCCCGATGAGCGATCCCACGACCCTTGCCGCCTCGCTCCTCAGGGGCCACCGCGAGTCGATCGACCGGCTTGACGCGATCCTTGTCTACACGCTTGCCGAGCGGTTCAAGCACACCCAGGCCGTGGGCCGGCTCAAGGCCGATCATGACCTGCCGCCGTCCGATCCCCTGCGCGAAAGCCAGCAGATCGAACGGCTGCAGCGCATGGCGCTGGAGGCCGACCTCGACCCCGAATTCGCCAAGAAATTCCTGAACTTCATCATCTCCGAAGTCATCAGGCATCACGAAAAACTGCAGAAATAAACAAGGAATAACAGGCGCCTCGCCTGTTTCAGAGCCAAGCAAAGGAGACATTCAAATGGCTATGAAAATCCGCCTCGCCCGTGGGGGCTCCAAGAAGCGTCCGTTCTATTCGATCGTCGCCGCCGACTCGCGCATGCCGCGCGACGGCCGCTTCATCGAAAAGCTCGGCACCTACAATCCCCTGCTGCCGAAGGACTCGGAAGACCGGGTGAAGATGGACATGGAGCGCGTGCAGCACTGGCTGTCCAAAGGCGCCCAGCCGACCGACCGCATCGCGCGCATGCTCGAAGCAGCCGGGGTCAAGGAAAAAGCCACCCGCGCCAACATGAAGAAGGCCGAGCCGGGCGACAAGGCCAAGAAGCGCGCCGAGGAGAAGGCCGCGAAATCCGCGAAGGCCAGCGAGGCTGCTGCCGCCCCCGCCGAAGCCCCGGCCGAAGAGGCTGCCGCCGACGAAGCAGCGTCTGAATAAGGCGCTGA
>JAUIDM010000133.1 GCA_030428915.1 Alphaproteobacteria bacterium
GCAGCATCGCATCCCAGTTCGTCAGCTTGGCCGGATCAAGCGGCACCAGCAGATCGGCCGCCACCCATTTGCGCACAGCATCGCTGCAGGGATGCGCGATATCGGCGGTGAAGCCCGATTGCAGCTTAGTGAAGGCCTCTTCCTGGCTACCGAAATAGGTGTAGCTCGGTGCCTCGCCGTATTTGTCCATATAGGCGCCATAGAACCCCTGATCCTCGTAACCCGACCAGTCAAAGACGCTGAGGTCAGCGCCGCCGGCATGGGCCGCTGTGGCCAGAAGCGCCGCCGCGGCGCCGGTAGCAAAGATGTGTTTCATGTCTTCCTCCCTGTTTATTCGCGTTTGCCGAGGTCGATGACCGATGCGTTCTGCACCCCCAGCCAGACGGCATCGCCGCGCTGGTGATCGACCGTGTGGAAATAGTTGGGAACAGAGACCGCAAGCGGCTCCGCGGCGCCGTCGATCCTTACGTAATAGTGCACCGTCTCGCCGTAGAAGGCGACATCGGTGACGGAGCCTTGAACAGTGGCGTCATAGCCGTCCGGTTCCGTCGTCTTGATCTCAAGCTGTTCCGGCCTGATGCCGACCAGCAGATCGCGTGCATGGGCGCGGACATTGGGATT
Organism: Alphaproteobacteria bacterium; assembly: GCA_030428915.1. GTDB lineage: Bacteria > Pseudomonadota > Alphaproteobacteria > Rhodobacterales > Rhodobacteraceae > Albidovulum. The sequence goes on from JAUIDM010000133.1 coordinate 622, forward strand.
GGCGGCGATTTGCATCCGCCCGAAACCGGCCGCATCAATCTCCATCCTGTCTCCGCGTTCCCCTGTCACCGTGGCGGGCAGGAAGTTCATGCCGCCGATGAACGCCGCGACTTCGCGGTTGCAGGGACGGGCATAGAGAACCGATGGACTGTCGACCTGCACCAACCGTCCCTTGAACATAACGCCGATCCGGTCCGACATCGTCATCGCCTCGTACTGGTCATGCGTGACCATGACGAAGGTAATGCCGATGGATTGCTGCAACCGGCGCAATTCAAGCTGCATGGCCTCGCGCAGCTTCTTGTCGAGCGCCGAGAGCGGTTCGTCGAGAAGCAGCACCTTCGGGCGCAGGACCAGCGCGCGCGCCAACGCAACCCGCTGCCGCTGGCCGCCCGACAACTCGTCGGCGCGGCGCGCCTGCAAGCCGCCAAGCTCTACCATCTGCAACGCCTCGTCGATGCGCTGCGCCATTTCGGTCTTGGACAGGCCCGATTTCTTCAGGCCGAAGGCGACGTTGTCGCCGACATTCAGATGCGGAAAGATCGCGTAGGACTGAAAGACCATATTGGTCGGACGCTTGTTCGCCGGAATACCGCGCATGTCCTGACCGTCGATCAGGATCGCGCCCTCATCTGGGTCCTGAAAGCCCGCGATCATGCGCAAGGCCGTCGTCTTGCCACAGCCCGAAGGGCCAAGAAGGGAAAAGAACTCCCCCTTTCGCAGCGCAAGGTCGAGCCCCGTCACGGCGACAAAGCTTCCGAACCGCTTCTCGACACCCTTCAGTTCGATGATGTTGTCTTCATTCATGGCAGGGTTCCGGGATCATGCCGTGCGCCGGACGGACCGGCGGCGGAAATATTCGGCGGTGAGGAGAAGGGCGACAGAGGCCAGAAGCAACAGCGAGCCCAGCGCCAGAGTGTTGGGCAGTTTCGCCGGGAACCGGATCTGGCTCCAGATATAAACCGGCAAAGTGGGCTGGTTGCCCGAGAGGAAGAAGGCCAGCACGAACTCGTCGAACGACACTGTAAAGGTCACGAGCAGGCTGGAGATGATGCCGGGCGAGACGATCGGCAGCGTGACCCTGCGGAACGTGCCGATGACCGTCTCGCCCAGGTCATAGGCGGCTTCCTCAAGCGATTGGTCGAACTCGTCAAAGGCCGATTTCATGATCGAGACGGCGAAGGGCAAAGCCACAAAGACGTGGCCAAGGATGACCGTGGCCAGCGACGGCTGAAGCCCCATCGAGATGAACAGGATCAGCATGGACGAGGCGACGATGATGCCCGGGATCACGAGAGGCAGCATCACCAGCCCCTCGGACAGTTCCCGCCCCTTGAATGAGTACCGCACATAGGCACGGGCGGCGAACAGGCCCATCCCGGTCGCCACGACCGCCGTGACCCCGCCGACGATCAGGCTGTTGAAGAGCGCCTGGATCAGCGTGTCTGCCTCGCCCAGTTGGCCGTACCATTTCAGGGTAAAGCCTTTCAGCGGAAAGGCGACGATGGTGCCGTCGTTGAAGGAAAAGAGCGGCAGGAACAGGACCGGCAGATACAGGAATACCAGATAGAGCAGCGCGTAAAGCGCGAGGCCATCGAAGCGAAGCCGGGTCATCTGATCCTCCGGCCAAGCCCGCGGGCGGTGATGACGAAAACGATGGCGACGAAGCCCACCGACAGCATCGCCATCAGCGACAGCGTCGCGCCCAGCGGCCAGTTGTTCGCCGCGCCGAACTGGACCTGAATAAGGTTGGCGATCATCTTGCCGTCCGACCCTCCGACGAGCGCAGGTGTCACGTAATCCCCCACCGTCGGGATGAAAATTATGAGCGAGGCGGCAATGATCCCCGGAATCGTCAGCGGCAGCGTCACACGCAGGAAGCGTTCCAGCCGCCCAGCGCCAAGGTCCGTCGCAGCCTCCAGCAGGCTCCGGTCGATCTTTTGCAGCGAGACGTAGATCGGCAGGATCGCGAAAGGCGCCCAGGCATGGGCGAGCGTAAGGACAACCGCTGCCTCGTTATAAAGCAGAAAGGCCAACGGCTCGTCGATCAGGCCAAGGCTCAGGAACGCGCTGTTCATCACCCCGTTGAAGCCGAGGATCAGCTTCCAGGCAAATACGCGTAGAAGGTAGCTCGACCAGAAGGGAATGGTGATCAGCAGCAGCCAAAGCGTCTTCTTCTGGGTACGGAAGGCGATGAAGTAGGCGATTGGATAGGCAAGCGCCACCGTTGCCACGGTCACCCCCGCGGCGATCAGGACCGAGCGGATCAGAAGGTGGCGGACAAGGGGATCGGTCAGCGCCTCGCGGTAATTCGCCAGCGTGAAGGTGCGGTCAATCTCCACATAAGTCTGGGTCCAGAAGCTGTAGACGACGAGGATGCCCAAAGGCACCGCGACCAGAAACCCCACATAGGCGGATGCAGGGGCACTGAGGGCCAGTCCTTTGGAGGCTTCCGATTGCATGTCCCCGTTTCCACCTCTGGCCCGGGGGTGTGGCCCCCGTGGTTCACTAAAATGGACGATCGTTCATTCAACATTGCGGCGCAGGCGGACTTGGAGTCAATAGCGGCGTTGGCGTGGACGCATCCGTCATCGGCGGATCAGCCGCGCGCCAGCAGCGCCTCTATTTCCGCAAGCTTCGGCATTGACGCCGCGGTGCCCGGCCGGGTGACCGAGATGCCTGCACCGGCGCAGCCGAAGCGCACCGCCTCGACCGGATCGACACCCCGCGAGAGGGCCGCCGCGAACGCACCGTTGAACGCATCGCCCGCGCCCGTTGTCTCCACCACCGGTCCGGCGCTGAATGGGGGAACATGAACCGTCCGCTCTGCGTCGTGATAGAGCGCGCCGTTTTCGCCTAGCGTCAGGATCGCGGCACCCGCGCCCATGGCTCGCAGCGCCTTCGCAGCATTCACCGCATCCTCTACTGAGGTCACCGGCAGGCCTGTGATCCCTTCCGCTTCGGACTCGTTCGGGGTGACATAGTCGCAAAGCGCCACCATCTCAGCCGGAATTGCCGCAGCGGGGGCGGGGTTCAGGATCGTCACCGCGCCGCCGGCGCGCGCAATTTCCAGCCCCCGATGGGCGGCGGGCAAGGGCTGTTCCAACTGGGTCACGAAAACCACCGCCCCGCCGATCAGGCCAGCATGTCTCTCGACATCGGCGACCGAGATATTGGCCGCAGCGCCCGGGGAGACGATGATCGCATTGTTGCCGGTCCCGTCTTCGATGAAGATATAGGCAGCCCCGGTATAGCTGTCCGGGTCCTCGGTCACCTCTGGGACGACCCCGGCCGGCTCCCAGATCGCCCGCGCCATGTCGGCGAAAGGGTCGCAGCCGAGTCGCGTGATGAAATGCACCTTTCCTCCGGCCATCGCCGCTGCGACTGACTGGTTCGACCCCTTGCCACCGGGGCCGAGCGCAAAGCTCTTGCCAAGAATGGTCTCTCCCATCCTGGGCTGACGCTCGGCCCGGTAGGACGTGTCGGCGACAAAAATGCCGAGGATAACGATGGTCCCGCTCATATCCCCTCCCTCAGGCGGCTTCCAACCTATCGCGGGCGAACTGACGGAAGTCAAAGCTTTCAGAGACAAGTGGCCACTTCTGCCCGAATATCTGCGCCAAGGTAATGAGAACCTGAATAGGAATCGCCGCAATTTGGGGTAAAATAGTCCATATATATCGAGCGATCTGAGTACGGAGGCACGGTAAAGCTCCTGCTCACCTCGCTACGGAAAGTTATTTTTGGTTTCTTGGTTCTGGTTTTTGGGCTGCCGCAGGCGATTATCGCCGCCGACCGGCTGGTATTTGTCGTCTGCGTGGCCAAGTTCAGTCACTTCGCGCAGCGTCGGAGCTCGACGTATGATGCACTGGAAGTCTCTGAAACGCTCGAGCGGATCGGTTTCGAGGTGACGATCCGCGAAGGGATCTGCGATCGGCTCGAAACGGTTTTTTGTAACGATCCGCTTGACGCCGATATGGGCTAGGGAGCCCAGCGAAAGTTTCGCCTGACCGTACGTGGCGCAGTCCTTTCCCCAGGCTGCGAAATTGATAACAAGTTACAAAAATGGTATTCTATCTAATATTTTATTTCAGTGGAGATTTCTTATGTTGATGCGGAGTGTACTCCTCTGCCTGGTGATTTTAACAACCGCCTGTGTGCCATCCGAACGACCCCCATCGGATGACCCGGGACCGGCAGCGGCACCATCCCTGACTGCGGCACCTGAACCGAGTACGCCAGACTCGGCTTACCCGGCAAAACCAGCCTCCAACGCGGGTGGTGGAGGCGGTGGCGCTGGTGGAGGCACGGGCGGTAGCGGCGGCAGCAGCGGCGGCCCTTGGCAATGACCAAGTATCGGCCTCGCCGTTTCAGTTTCGAGCTGACGAATGGAGTTGCGAAACGCTTCTCTGCGATTGACGGGGTGACCTTCCGCGCGATCATGATGGCAGTGGCGTTGGCCGGGTCCGGTCCCGCCCTTGCGCAATCCGACGACACGCCCACTACACTTCAAAGGCCCGCCGAGGTCCTTGGCCTGCCGGGGGTGAGCATCAATCTCGACGAACGCGCCACTCAGCGTTACGCGGTTGTTATCGGCAATGGCGATTATGCCTATGTGCCATCCCTGCCGAACGCGATCGCCGATGCCCGCGTCGTGGGCAGATTGTTGCAGCAAAGCGGGTTCGTGGTGCAGGAATACCAGAACCTCGACCGGCGCGGGTTTGAGGCAGCACTCAGGAGGATGATCGTCGATACAGGCAAAGGGTCCGAGATCGTGATCTACTATGCCGGGCATGGCGTGCAGATCGGCAATTCCAACAGGCTCATTCCTGTCGATGCCAAGATCGACACGATCTATGACCTGCCCTTTGAAACCGTGTCACTGTCCAGCCTGCTGTCCATCGCAGGCGCGCGGTCACGCTCGCTGGTCGTGATCCTAGACAGTTGCCGCGACAACCCCTTCCCCGACCAGGGTGCGATCGTCGGTCTGGATTCGATCCCGCAGGATCTCAGAAACGGATTTGCCGCGCAGGATTCCCCTGTCAATTCGCTGATCGTGTTCTCCACCTCGCCCGGTGCGGTCGCGCTTGACGGGGCAGGCGCCAACAGCCCCTTCACCGAGGCCTTGCAGCGGTCTGTCACGGCTGCGCCGGACGCACCGATCAATGCCGTGATGAAGGAGGTGAGGAAGCGCGTCTATGACACGACCGGCGGCAGGCAACTGCCATGGGAAAGCTCCTCGATGATCGAGGAGATCGCATTCGACTCCGATCCTGCGAAGCCCGGCTTCCAGGTCGTACTGGAAGATGACATCGCCGCACCGCCCGCGTCGGCGGATACAATATCGCTGAGCCTAAAACTTGATCGCAAGGTCCCGGTCGGAGCGGCACTGAAGGACAGCGGTGCGATGTCGCTCGCATCGCTCACCGTGACCCGCCCGCCGATATTCGGCCGGCTGGAACTTGCAGAAGAAAACCGCACGCGCGGCATTGTCCCTCTCTCGCAACGGTCCGATGCTGCAGATGGCCTGATCTATGCTGCAAGCCAGCCGGAAATCTCGGCCTTGCGAATGGACGCACCCGCGATCACAGATGAGTTCACCGTGGCCTCCAACGGTCAGGCGCAGACCGTGCAACTTACCCTCAACATCGATCCCTGCGATTTCCACGCCGGCGATCATCTGGACCCCGAAGGCGTCGGCGTTGCGCGTTTTCCAAATGAGATCGAGGTGGAAGCCGCGCTTGCCGCCTGCGAGGATGCAGTTGCACGGGAACCGGACAATGGACGGTTCCACTACCAGCTTGGCCGGGTTCATGTTGCCCTGCGCGATCTCGACTCGGCCGAGGCGGCATTCACCACGGCACGCGATCTGGGCCACACGCGGGCCTGGCATGCTCTTGGTATGCTGATGATCGCCCGCGAACAGGAAACCGGCGGCGCTGCCCGTGCACGTGCACCGGAAGAGGCACTGGCGCTTTTGGCAATGGGCGTCGATCAGGGTGATCCATATGCCTATCACTCGCTGGGCCAGCAACTTCTTGAACTGGCCGACGATCCGGCTCTCAAAAGGCAGGGCTTTGACCTGCTGTCGCGTGCGCTTGAGGTCGGGCACACATTCTCGATGAACGCGCTCGGCTATTACTTCCTTCAGGAAGACACCGATCATTACGAGCCGCAGCGGGGCCTACGCTACCTGCGCGAAAGCGCCGAACGCGGTGACATCTACGGCTATGACAACATGGGCTGGGTCGCGCTGAACGGCGCGGACGGCACCAATCGCGATCCGAAGGCCGCACTGGACTGGTTTCGCAAGGCTTCTGACGGAGGTCATCCCCGCGCGCCGACAAGCATCGGGCGCATGTATTTCAACGGCGATATCGGCAGGCGGCCCGACTATGCCGAGGCGGTGAAATGGTATGATGAGGGGCTTAGGCGTGGTGACGGCTGGGGTGGTGCCAATGGTGCATGGGTCATCGTCCAGAACAGACCGGCCGGCCTGACAGTCGGCGATGCGGCGGCGCGGGCGGCAAAGGCGGTTGCGCTGCGAAATGCCGAGGCGGCGGCATCGGCGCAGGAACTTCTCGACACGCTGCCGGCACGCGCAATTGACATGGGTGCGCAAGTCCTGATGACCGAGCTCGGCACAGAAGTCGCCGTGGATGGCGCTTTCGGACCCGCGAGCGAAGAAGCTCTGACCCGGCTCGCGGCGAGGTTCGGGACAAACTTCCCCTCGGACCGGATGGAGCGGCTGACGGCGCTGGCAAAGGTCTACTGGACTACGAACAAGTTCCGCGTCGATCTTTACTGACGGTGGCCTCTGTCAACCAACCGCTCTCAGCAGCGGCTCGATATCCGGAACCGGCTCTCTGGTCTCGGCCTGTGGCAGCATGTCGTCATCCATCAGATCCTCGATGAAGAGGCTCAGAAGCTGCGGGCGTCCGGTGACACCGGACTTGCGGTAGATGGCATTGGTCTGCGCCTTGACCGTACCTTCTGCGGTACCCCTGAGCGCAGCGATTTCCTGCGTCGACAGCCCCTTGATCGCGAATAGCGCCACATCCTTCTCGGCCGAGGTCAGCCCCCAATCGTGGAACCGCTTCTGCATGAGTTCCATGAATGCGCCCGATACCTGACGCAACTGGTCCTCGGCGCGCTTCTGACGCCTCAGGCTGCGGGTCAGCACCGTCACGCCAAGGGCCGCCCCAAAGGCCAAGCCAAGGACGGCACCGATTTCCAGAAGTTCCTTGACTTCCCAACTCAGCGGCCGGTGCTGAATACCAAGAAGCGTCAACAATGTCTCGCCCACGAGAAATGCCGCGCACAAGATCTGTACGAACAGAAGCACGACAAGCGCGATCAGATCACGCATGCGCCGGTCCGCAAAAAGGGACGATGCACGCGGAACGCGGGTCGCGATCACCCTTTGACATCGCGATCTTTCCTCCGGCCCCTGCGCTCCCGTGTGTTGGATTCGGCTTTTTCCCTCTCAGGGCTTTCGGTTTCGCCCCGCTCCTCGGGTTCACCGCCTTGTTCGCCGCCGCCACCTGTGCCGCCGCCCGGTTCGCCTCCGGCACCAGAGCCGCCATCACCGGTTTCCGACCCTCCGCTCTCGCTGCCGCCCGGCCCGGAGCCGCCGCCTGAACCTTCCTTGCCATCGGATTCGGCGCCCGCGCCACGGCCATTGTCATCGCGGCGGTTTGACCGAGTTTTAGTATTGGATGGCCCGCTCGCAAGGTCTTCGGTGTAGTCGCGAAGCACTTCGCCCGTTGATGGGTCGAGCACGACCTCGCGCAGCTTGCGACCCTTTTGGGCCTGGATCTTTATCCGCCCCAGCCACGTGCGCTTGCGCTCAGTGATGCGAAAGCCCTCGCGCGCCAGCCGGTGTGCAACGTCATCCTCGCTTTGCGATGCGAAAGACGCGCCTGACCCGGCAAGGAAGAAAGAGCCCGTGAGGAGGAACTCGCGTCTGTTCATGATCACACTGCGCTACGCCCCCAGTCTGGAAACGTGCCTAAGTTTATGGAAAACTGCAAGAAATCCGGGTCATTGGCTCGCCACCGGCACGCTTTCGTCAACAATCACGGGTTTCGTTGCAGATTTCTTCCGAAACCAGCGTGATCCCGTCGTCCGCGAACACGCGTTTGACGCTGATTCCCCTCTGCTCGATTTGTTCCGCGACGCAGATGCCGGACAGGTTGAACTTGCGCCGGACATGGCCGCGATCACCCTTTCCTTCGATTACCAGCGCGTCGGCGCTCCAGCACACATCGACTTCACCGTATCCGGCGGTGGTCATGGACCCGAACTGTTCTCGCACGACCTGCCCGAGATTGGCCGTCGGGCGGCGGATGGCGAGAGCTTTCCTGGGTGATGCCGAAATACCTGTCATATGGATCATAACTCTTTCCCTTGTCGCAGTTCCGTGTCTCGACGACGCCCCGGTGGTTGTGTGAAACATGCGGCGCGCCATACTCATGAATTGGTCCGCAAGCGCCGCCAGAACGCCATAAACTTGGGGAAGAAGGGGATAAACCGTGGTTTACGGCGGAGTTTTTGCGATCCAGCCCGTCGCCAGTCTCATCCAGGCATCCGTTTTGCTTCGCTTGTCGAAACGATCGATCGATCACGACACAATCGGTAACGGAGTTATGGAGGGTGCGTGGAGCTTCTGTTTTCGATGACGATCTACCGCCGCGACCGCCAACGAATCGGGCCCGGGCGGTCTTGATCGCATAAACGACGCCTCTTCAGGCAGTTGTGTATGCTTGGCGCCGCGGATTGTCGGGCGCGACAGAAGCCGCGCCCGTAGTGTGGATGTGTTAGCTTTGGCTGCTTGCACCGCCGGACTCGCCGCCGCTTTCGCCGCCACCGGACTCGCCGCCGCTTTCGCCGCCGCCGGACTCGCCGCCGCCTTCGCCACCGCCGGACTCGCCGCCGCCTTCACCACCGCCGGACTCGCCGCCGCCTTCACCACCGCCGGACTCTCCGACGCCTTCGCCACCGCCGGACTCGCCGCCGCCTTCGCCACCGCCGGACTCGCCACCGCCTTCGCCGCCACCGGACGCGCCGCCGCCTTCGCCACCGCCGGACTCGCCGCCGCCTTCACCGCTACCGCCGGTGCCGGCGTCACCACCTTCGGCCGGGACCACGACGGCAGCGTCACCGTCAGTGGCGACGTCGGTCGTGTCTTCGGCTAAGGCGGCACCACTGGCGAGGATCAAGCTTGTAAGCAGGGTGGAGCCAAGAATTGTCGAGTTTTTCATTTCGCGTTCCTTTGATGATCTAGGTCAGAATGGTTGCATCGCCCGTAAAGCGCTCATTGACGACCCTGCAGGCCAGGACCGGCAGAGCACTTTGAGAGACCAGGGCGTGGCCGGTACTGAATGTCACAGCTTGTTCTCCGCTTCGCACCCGGGCTGCTCGGTATCCACCGATGCCCCTGAACGAGGAGAACGCGACCGGCCGCGAATTACCATCGCCGCTTCGACAGGTCGGCAACCGGGCGCGCGCCACGACGGCATCAATCCGCCCGCGAGGCGGAAACGTTGTGTGGAGCGCTACTTACATCGGCGGGATGGTGCTCGGCGGCTTTTAGCCGGGCCTGCATTCCACACGCATAGATTGCGCGACAGAAAAAGACTGACGCTTTGCGGCGATCAGTTCAGAGCTTCATATCGAATCCGAGGTGCCTGGCGACCGCGAAAATGTCCTTGTCGCCCCGGCCGCACATGTTCATCACGATGATGTGGTCCTTGGGCAGTTCCGGCGCGATCTTCATCACATGGGCGAGCGCATGGCTGGGCTCCAAAGCCGGGATGATCC
>JAUIDM010000515.1 GCA_030428915.1 Alphaproteobacteria bacterium
AGCGCGTCCGTCCGGCCCGCAAGCGCTGTAAGCGGCAGGTATTCCTCGTCGAGCCTGAGGCCAAGTGCTCCGGGCAGCAGACCCGTGGCATCGCTTGCGGCGCGCGGGACAATCCGATCAGCCATGAAGCCGCTCCCCCTTGGGATCATAGGCGCAAGCAGGCGTGACCCGAACGCGCGCAGATTGCCCTGAGACCGGTGAATGGGCCCACAGGACCTCATCCAGTCGGCGGTGGCCGTCTTTCAGGAAGGCGAGCGCAATTGGATGGCAGAGCGTCGGGCTGTGAACCGATGCCGTCAGATGGCCGCACGCCTCCGCACGGCCTGCCTCGTCCAGCGGTGCGGTGCTCAGAAGCGCGCCGCAAGGGATCGGCGTTTCGCCATCCTCGGGCGCGAGTCCCACAAACTCCTCCCGTCCCGAAGCCCGTAGGGCGGGACGGGACAGAAGAGCACGGCCGATGAAATCCTTCTTCGTCGACACCATCCGACCCAGCCCCAGATCGCCCGGCACCCGCCGACCGTCGATCTCGGTCCCGACCGAGAGGTGCCCTTTTTCGATCCGAAGCACATCCAGCGCTTCCAGCCCGTAGGGCGTGATCTGCCAAGCCGCACCCGTTTCCATGACCCGATCCAGAAGCTCCCCGGCATAGCCGGCAGGCGTGTTGATCTCGAAACTCACCTCTCCCGAATAGCTGACGGAAAAGACCCGTACCGGCAGGTCGCTCCCCAGCGTCCCATCCCGCACGGCGGCGAAGGGAAACGCATCGCGGCTCGGGTCGAAATCCGGGGCGAGCGCCAGCAACAGCTTGCGCGCATCCGGCCCCGCGATGGCGAGTGCGGCCCAATGGTCGCTGACGTCAGTGAGCGTGACATCAAGCCCGTGCCAGTCGGCGGCAGCGCATTTCGTCATGTGCCGCCAGACCGATGCCGCCCGCGCGGTCGTGGCGGTCGCGAGAAAATGCGCCTCGCCCAGCTGCGCGACAATGCCGTCGTCGAACACGTATCCGTCCTCGCGCAGCATCAGCGCATAGCGCAGACGGCCGGGGCGCAGCGCCGCCAGATCATTGCAGTAAAGGCGCGACAGGAACTCTGCCGCATCGGGCCCCTGAATGTCGAACTTGCCCAGTGTCGACATATCGACGCAGCCGAGCGCGCCGCGCACCGCCTGGCATTCCCGCGCGGTGGCATCGGTCATGCTTTCGCCGTCACGCGGAAAGTACCGCGGATAAAGCCAGTCGCCCGAGACCTGAAAGACACAGCCAAGACGTTCAAAACCGGCATGGAACGGCGTTCGCCGTACCGGCGTCATATGCGCGCCGGTCTCTGCCCCGACCAATGCGCCGATCGAAACCGGCGAATAAGGTGGACGATAGGTGGTGTGACCGATCCCGGCGGGATCGTTGCCCGTCAGCGCGGAAATTTCCAAAATGCCATTCGTCCAGCTCGTCTTGCCCTGGTCGGTACCCATGCCGAGTGTCGTATAGCGCTTGGTAAGCTCGACATGCCGGTAGCCCTCGCGCCCGGCGAGCGCGATATCGGCGCGGGTGACGTCGTTTTGCAGATCGACAAAGGCCATGCCCCCACCCGCCGCGAAAGCCGCCTCCGGCGCGGGGGTCGGGGTGGGGCGGGGCAGGTTCAGATGCTTGTGCATTTCCATCTCCGCCATCGCTTCGTGCGCGGCGGCCTTGCCATCGGCTATGCACTCCACCGTGCCAAGAACACCCCGCGCACCACCGACGGGACGCAGGCTACCTTTGTCTGCAGGCGGCAAGAGACTCTGGCTCTGCCTGTCGAAACCAAGGCCGTCCCCCAGATGCGCAGCCAGATGCGCGGCGGGCATCCAGCCCGCTGAAACGCAGAGCAGGTCGCAGCCGACCCTGTGGCGCCTGCCGCGGGCGTCGCGCCATCGCAGGCCCGTCACATGCCTGCGCCCGGATGTGCCCACCAGCGTGTCGCCCCCTGTAAGAACCGCAGCTCTCTCGATCCCCGCCTCGTCAAGTGCTGCGAGCGTCTCCTCCCGCTCACCGGGATCGGCGACTGCGACAGCGGCACGGCGGCCGGGGGCGACGGCGAACCGGCGAATGTAGC
>JAUIDM010000516.1 GCA_030428915.1 Alphaproteobacteria bacterium
ACCTTGAGGACTACATGGCCAACAACAACCTGCCGCGCCATCCGCTGGTGGCAAAAGGCTATCCTTCGATCGGCTGCGCGCCCTGCACCAGCCCGGTGAAGGAAGGTGAAGATCCCCGCGCAGGACGCTGGCGTGGAACGCAAAAACAGGAATGCGGCATCCATTTCGTGAATGGAAAGGCCGTGCGCGGCCCCGTGCCGCAGGATGATCAGAAGGAGACCGCAGCATGAGCGTGATCGTGCGCGACGACGGCTTTCACGCCGATGACTACAATGGCGAGCCCCTGGATCTGGCGCAGGACCTGCTGCCTGACGATCTGCCGACCGACTTTCAGGGCGTCGGCCTGGTTCGGGTCGCCTTCCCCTCCTCAGCCGACGGCCGCGGCTTCACGCTGGCCCGCCACCTGCGGGCGCGCGGCTATACCGGGCGGCTGCGTGCCAAGGGCCATGTGCTTGCCGATCAATATGCGATGGCCCGGCGCTGCGGTTTTGACGAGGTGGAAATCTCTGACGACCTCGCCGCGCGTCAGCCCGCCGATCAGTGGATTTTCCGCGCCGACTGGCAGGATCACGACTATAGGTCGCGGCTGAAAGCCTGACACCGGGGTTTCCCCCATTCCAAAACCTGAATAGAAGGATGGGCGGGCAACGCGCGCCCATAAGGATCATGAACGATTTGAACACCGTGAACGAAGCCACAGCCAAGCCTGTCCGAACCCTGCCCGATGCCCAGACCGTGACGCAGGTCCGGCACTGGACCGACCGGCTCTTCTCTTTCCGCGTGACGCGGCCGCAAAGCTTGCGCTTCCGGTCGGGCGAATTCGTGATGATCGGGCTGCTCGGGGATAACGGCAAGCCGCTTCTGCGCGCCTATTCCATCGCCTCGCCGTCGTGGGACGAAGAACTGGAGTTCTACTCGATCAAGGTGCCGGACGGCCCGCTGACCTCGAAGCTCCAGCATATCCAGCCGGGGGATGAGATCATCCTGCGCCCGAAACCAGTGGGCACGCTGGTGCATGATGCACTTCTGCCCGGCAAACGCGTCTGGTTTCTCGCCACCGGCACCGGGATCGCGCCTTTTGCCTCGCTCATGCGCGACCCAGAGACCTATGAGAAATTCGATCAGGTCATCATGATGCATACCTGCCGCGAACAGGCCGAACTGGACTATGGCCGCGAACTGGTGGAGAGCCTCAAGGACGATCCGCTGATCGGCGAGATGGTCGCGGGTAAACTGCTCTACTACCCGACCACGACGCGGGAAGAGAGCCCGAAAATGGGCCGCATCACCGACAACCTGACCTCCGGCAAGGTGTTCGAGGATCTCGGCCTGCCGCCGATGGACCCCGCGACTGACCGCGCCATGGTCTGCGGCTCGCTGGCGTTCAACGTGGATGTGAAGGCGGTGCTGGAAGGCTTCGGTCTGCGCGAGGGCGCGAATTCGGAACCGCAGGAGTATGTCGTCGAAAAGGCTTTCGTCGGCGAAGGTATCTGACGTCCGCGATCCTCCGGTGCGGCTGGTTCAAACCTGCCCCGACAAATACAAAGCCGCGCGGACCCTAATCCGCGCGGCTCCTCTTTTCTTCGGTTTCGGTTCACAGACCAAGCGCGGCCTTGACCTGTTCGAGTGCGGCACCAAGAAGCTCAGGGCTGTCCTTGGCGGCATCCACAGTGGCTTTCAGCGTCGACTTCATGGCGTCATCGAGAGAGGAATTGTCGATCGCGGCGTTCACTGCGTCGGCATCGAAATTGGCCGGGTCGAAGATATCGCCGACAGCGCCAGCCGCGTCGGAGGCCATATCCGTGGCGGCTTCGGCGGCTTCACCCGCAGCCTCGCCAGTCGCGTCGGCAGCCTCTCCTGCCGCCTCGGTGGCCGACTCCACCGCCTCGGTAACCGCATCCGTCGCAGCATCGGTGGCGGCTTCCGCCTCCGCAGCGGCGGCCTCGGCGGCGGCTTCTGCCTCGGCGGCCTTGGCCTCCTCAGCAGCCTTGGCCGCTGCCTCTTCCTCGGCCGCTTTCGCTGCCGCCGCGGCCTCTTCGGCGGCCTGAAGCGCTGCCGCCTCCTCCGCCGCCTTCTGAGCCGCGGA
>JAUIDM010000517.1 GCA_030428915.1 Alphaproteobacteria bacterium
CAACGCCGCCGAATTCCTCTTTCGTGACCTTGAAGCGTTCCTCGACCGCGTCGCGGAACTTTTCCATGCCGTTTTCGAAGACGGTGATCTTGATCCGCGCCTTGTACTTGTTGTCGCGGCGGCCCATCAGGTTGTAGACCGAGACGATGGCCTCCAGATAGGGCAGCAGGTCTTCCTTCTTGACGAAGGGTTTGATCACCTGACCGACCATCGGGGTGCGGCCCAGGCCGCCGCCGACCAGCACCTCGTAGCCGGTCTGGCCGCCGCTGCCGCGCACGATGCGCAGGCCGATGTCATGCGATTTGGTTACGGCGCGGTCATTCGGGGAGCCGGTGACGCCGATCTTGAACTTGCGCGGCAGGGCCTGAAATTCCGGGTGGTCGGTGGACCACTGACGGATCAGTTCGGCCGTCGGGCGGGGGTCTTCGATCTCATCGGCCGCCGCACCGGCGAAATGGTCGGCGGTGACGTTGCGGATCGTATTGCCCGAGGTCTGGATCGCATGCATCTGCACGTCGCCCAACGCGTCGAGCATGTCGGGCACGTCGGTCAGTTTCGGCCAGTTGTACTGGATGTTCTGCCGCGTGGTGAAATGGCCATAGCCCTTGTCCCAGCGGTCGGCGATCATTGCAAGCTGGCGCATCTGATCTGCGCGGAGCGTGCCGTAAGGGATCGCCACCCGCAGCATGTAGGCATGCAGTTGCAGGTAGAGCCCGTTCATCAGGCGCAAAGGCTTGAATTCATCCTCGGTCAGCGAGCCGTCGACGCGGCGGGCGACCTGCGCGCGGAACTGGGCGTTGCGCTGGCGGATAAAGGCCTCGTCGAAGTCGTTGTACTTATACATGACCGGCCTCCTGCTTGCCGTGCGCGTAGTTCGAAGGGCCGCGGGTGCGGAATGCTTCGCGGAAATGAATGGGTTCGGGGCCGTGCGCGCCCTTGCGCGCATCGGCGAGATAGGCGCCGACTATGAGATTCTTCTGGCTTTCAGCCTTCAGAAGGCGCAGCTGGGCATGCGCCTCATCCTCGATCAACTCGGCCTCGGCATGATCGCGGCTCCAGCGGTCATCGGCAGTGAGATAGACGACATCGCCTTCGATCAGCGCATTCGCGGTGACGACTTTGGGCGTAAAGGCGCGGGCCATGGGTGAAGTCCTTTCGGGGCGCGGCGGGGCCGGTCGGGTGATTTCTTGCCTCAATATAGGAAATTTTCCCAATATGTTGCCAGATACCCTTGCGAATAAGGACGTATGTTCTGTAATGGCGGCGGAAAGGAACCGGTGTTTCGGATTCGGAGGAAAAAACGAATGTCAGTCCGGCTGGATGAGATGGACAGGAAAATCCTTGGTGAGCTGCAGGAGGATGCGTCCCAGTCTTTGGATGAAATTGCCCGCAAGGTAGGATCGTCGAAGACCCCGGTCTGGAACCGCATCCGAAAGATGAAAGAGGCCGGTGTGATCGGCCGTCAGACGGTTCTGCTGGATGCTGATGCCTTGGGGTTGGAGGCCTGTTTCTTCGTCCTGATCCGCACGTCAGAGCATGAGGCGGACTGGCAGAAGAAGTTCCTGAAAACGTTGCGCAATCGCCCCGAAGTGCTGGAAGCGCACCGACTGGCGGGCGATATCGATTACATCCTGAAGGTCCGGGTCCAGAACGCCCGGGCTTATGACACTTTCTATCAAGCGCTGATTTCCGAGGTGAAGATCTATAACGTCACGGCGCTTCTGAGCATGGAAGAGATCAAGTCGACGACGCTTCTGCCCTTGTGAACGCGCCGGGGGGGCGCTGCCCCCGGACCCCCGGAGTATTTTCGGACCGAAAGTGGACGGATCAGGCCCGGACAGTGAGCTGTTCGAGCCCGTGGAAGTGATAGAGGTTCGCGTAACGCGGCGGGGCGGCCAGCCGTAGGCCGGGCAGCCGGTCGAAGAGGATGGGCAGCGCGGTTTTCAGTTCCAGCCGGGCAAGCGGTGCGCCGACGCAGAAATGCAGGCCCACGCCGAAGCTGAGATTGGGTTTGACCGGGCGGGCCGGATCGAAGCGGCCGGGCTGGTCCCACTGGCGCGGATCGCGGTTGGCGGCGGCCAG
>JAUIDM010000518.1 GCA_030428915.1 Alphaproteobacteria bacterium
TGATCGAGGCGCTGCGCACCGCCTCGGACGCGGTTTACGCGGAGCAATCGGCAGCCGACCCGATGTTCGCCCGCGTCGTTGAAAGCTATCAAGCCTTCTCGAAGGCGTATGACGAGTATGAAGCACTGAACAGCCTCGAATGATCAGGACAGGCCTCGGCGTGTCACAGCGCCGGGGCCTGTTGGCCGCATGACCTACACGCTTCGCGATTTTGGCAGCTACACCGTGGGCGGGCATCTGCACCACGTTGCCGAGGGTGAGATCCGCGAGATCCAGGTGACCCGCGACACCGCGATCCCCTATGATCCGCGCGGTCATTTCGCCGTCGCCCAGACCTATGTCCAATATTTCATCCCGGCCACCCGACGCGACGCGCCGCCGGTGGTGCTTGTGCACGGTGGAGGAATGAGCGGGTCGACCTGGGAAACCACTCCGGATGGCCGCCCAGGCTGGCTGCACCGGCTTTTGGACCGCGGATATGAGGTGCATGTGGTCGACATGGTCGAACGCGGGCGCGCAGGCTTTGCGCCGCAGGTGATGGGGCCGGACCCGATCCTGCGCTCGCTGGAGGAAGCCTGGGACCTGTTTCGCTTCGGACCTGCCGCCGGGTTTGCGGACCGTAAGCCTTTTGTCGGGCAGCAATTCCCGGTCCAAGCTCTTGCAGCTCTGGCCGAGCGGTTCGCCCCACGCTGGATCGGAACTTCGCAGCTCCAGACAAATGGGCTGCTGGCCGTACTTGCGCACACCGGTCCTGCGCTTGTGATCTGTCACTCTCAAGGCGCAGAGATGACCTTTGACGCATATGCCGCCCGCCCTGACTTATTTTCGGGGATCGTCGCGATTGAACCTTCTGCGCTGCCCGCAGGTCGGACCTCGTTTGCACAATGTCCCCTGACACTGGTACAGGGCGATTACCTCGACGTCGCCCCGCATTGGAGCGCGCGGCGCGACGCGTGGGCCGCTTTGTTCACGCAGGTGTCAAAGTCCGGAGCGCCCGTTCGTCTTATTGATACCGTCAAAGAGGTTGCCCCTGGCGGATCGCATATGCTGATGATGGATCGCCACTCGGATGCTGTGCTGGAAGCCGCCCTTGGATGACGAGTAGATGCCCGAACTGAGCACCTAAAACCGGCTTCATTGCTGGATGGTGGTGATTTTTTTGTCAGAGCAGATCCCTTAACTGTGACGGATTTTCTGCTGCTCCGTCATCCGAACGAGTAAAGCTTCTCGTTGGGACAAACACGCGTCTTGGGGGCGCTTTTCAAGCCTCTTCAGGGACGCGAATGGCCGCAGTCCCGGTATACGACATATAACCCCGCTGTATGGCGATCTGATCCGCAATGAATTTTGCGTCATGCCAAACCCCCCAGATGAACGAGGATCCGCGCCGGGTTTGCCAAGGCAAACCGAGGAAATAAAGGCCCGGTTCACGGCTCACTCCGCGCTGATGGAGCGGACGGCCCAACGCGTCGAAGGTGTCGGACTTGATCCAGCTGAAATCGAACTTGTAGCCGGTGGCCCACAAAATCGTGCTGATGCCGGCTTCCCTCAGATCAAGTTCAGTGATGGGATTGCGGACGCATTCAGGATCGTCCGGAATGATCCGCGCCTCGGGCTCTTCGGGCAGGTCAAGCCCGTGTCGCGCGATATACGCATCCGCGTCGTCCAGCACTGAAAGATAGTTTGCGTCCCCGGCTGCAAGATTTGTGGGCAGGTCGTCGGCAAAGGTGACAACGCCGCCTTTGTAACCGGCTGTCATCCCAAGAAGCGTCATGCCCTGATGCGCGAGTCTCCGGAAATCGATTGTTTTGCCGCCCTCCGCGCCGCTGACGGCGATGGTCACATGTTCGGTTCCGGGGCCGGGGCTGTCGGCGTTCCATTTGCCCAGTACGCCCAGCCACCAGACGTTGTCGCGTTCGCGATACCGTCGAGGAGGGCGATCATGGGGTCCAATCGACAGATAGACCTTACGCCCGGCCTTCATCAGTTCGTCGGCGATCTGGACCCCGGACGACCCTCCACCGACAACCAGAACGGCACCATCCGGCAGTTGGCCCGGGTTGCGATAGGCATTCGAGT
>JAUIDM010000519.1 GCA_030428915.1 Alphaproteobacteria bacterium
TTGCCCATGATCATCACCTTCTTCGCGGGATCGCTCAGCGCCGCCGCGCAGCGCTCGCCCTCGGCCTCGAAGGCGAGGCCGCCGTAATGGTCGTCGACGATGTAGCGGTTGTAGAAGGTCGCAGTGTTCTGATCGATCGGCGGCAGGGTGCTGTCGGCGAGCGACGCGAGCACGGTGGAAAAGATTGAATGCACATGCATGACGCAGCGCGCGTGCGGGCAGCGGCGGTGGATCGACCCATGCAGCCCCCAGGCCGTCGGATCGGGCGCGTCAGGCGAATTGAGCGTTTCCGGATCGTTGGCGTCCAGAAGCAGGATGTCCGAGGCCCTGATGCGCGCGAAATGCGCCTGATTGGGGTTCATGAGGAACTGCGTGCCATCGTCGTTCACCGCCAGCGAGAAGTGGTTCGCGACGCCTTCATGCATCCCGAGCCGCGCGGTCCAGCGGAAGGCAGCGGCAAGGTCAACGCGTTCGGGCCAGTGGTCGATGTTGGGACGGGCGTGAAGGGCGGCCATCTTCGTCATGTCGGGCTCCAGTCTGACGGTTCGGGTCGGGTCCGACTCGCTTGATACCCGCTTTGGCCCGGTCCGTCATCCGGCGAGTCGCGGATCACACCGCTCACGGACCGGAAGCATCACCGGCTGAGCCTGCGCTGAACGATTGGGCGGGAAAATTGGTCGGAGCGAGAGGATTCGAACCTCCGACCCCCTGCTCCCGAAGCAGGTGCGCTACCAGGCTGCGCTACGCTCCGACCGATGCGCGGGGACTAGCGATTCTGCCGGGCTTTGGCAAGGGGCATTGAGCCCGCCGCCAGGACGGCTCATCCGTCGCTTCGGGACAGGACGCGCTGCAGAAGGCTCGCCCTCGGTGTCACCGTTTCGTTCCGGCCGCGGGTTTGGAGAACCGGACGGTTGGCCGATGTCCCCGTCCGGCCCTCGCGCAGGACGATATAGATGCCAGAGGCGATGATGATCCCCGCGCCGAGCATGGTCGGGCCGTCCGGGGTTTCGGCGAACAGCAGATAGCCATAACCCGTGGCCCAGAGGATCTGCGAATACTGCATGGGCGCCACGATCACCGCCTCACCGGCGCGATAGGCGAGGATCACGAGGTAGGAGGCCGTGAGCCCAAAGACGGCGATGACGCCAAGAAGCCCCAGGTCACCAAGTGGCATCGGCCGATAGACGAAGGGCAGCGCCGCCCCCATCGCGACCACGTTGCCGACCATTGGATACAACAGCAGCACGACCGAGCGTTCATCCTGCCCGATCCGGCGCACGATGACCGAGGCGGTGGCGCCGCAGATGGCCGCGATGAGGGCTGCGAGATGGCCGAAGGACAGTTCCGCCTGCCCCGGCCGCATGACGATCAGCACACCCACGAGCCCCGCGATCACGGCGGCCCAACGCCTGAGCCGCACCGTCTCGCCCAAGATCGGGATGGCGAGGATGGTGATCAGGAGAGGTGAGGAGAAGAGAATCACGTAGACCTGCGCCAAGGGCAGGGTCGAGAAGGCGTAGAAGGCGGCAACCCCGGTGATCGTGGTGCAGACCGTGCGCAGGAGAACCCACCACGGATGGCGCGGCTTCAGGCTGGCCTCGCGCGCGTCGGCCAGGAGGATCACCGAAACGATGGGGAAGCTGAGAAGCGCTGCGAAGAACACAATCTGGAAGGCAGAATAGTCGGCGCCCAGCACCTTCACGACGACATCATGGGTGGCGAATATTCCCATCGCCGCGAGCGCCAGTACCGCGCCCCTGACATTGCTGGCCGCGACCTGCGACATTTGCACCTTTCTCCGTCTTCGGCCCTTCTTTGCGTGCGCGACGATGAATGGCAAGGCCGCACTTGCGACGCGCTACAGGTGCGGTATGACGAGGCAACCCGTTGGAGACCCGCGATGCAGAACCTGACCCGCCGCACGACCCTTGCCCTGATGCTGAGCGGCCTTGCCGCCTGCGGCCGTCCGGAGCCGAGGCAGAAGACACGGCGCGGCGGACCTGACGAGATCAACCGGCTGATCGCGAAGTATGCCCGCGTCTATGACATCCCCGAAGACCTGATCCACCGTGTCG
>JAUIDM010000134.1 GCA_030428915.1 Alphaproteobacteria bacterium
ATCTCGGCGACCAGATCGTGCATCTTATCCTGCCCTCCATCGCCGTGGGCCTTGGCTGGGTCGGATACATCGCGCGCATGGTGCGCGCCTCGATGCTGGAGGTGCTGGAGGCGCAGCATATCCGCACCGCGCGCGCCTTCGGACTGCCCGATAGGCAGATCACCTACCAATATGCGCTGACCATCGCGATCCTGCCGACGATCACGCTGCTCGGTGTCGGGATCGGGCAGATGCTGTCCTCCGCCGTATTTGCCGAAATTGTCTTCGCTCGCCCAGGAGTCGGCAAGCTCGTCTACGACGCGATCCTCACCCGCAACTACCCGCTCGTCACCGGCGCCGTCCTTGTGACGACAGTCCTCTTCGTCGTCATCAACCTCATCGCCGATCTCATTGTCGGAGCCCTTGATCCCCGTGTCCGCAGCAGTTTCTGATACAATCCGGTCCGCCCGTCGGATCCTGGCAGAGCCCTTGGGCGCGCTCGGGATCATCCTGGTGTTGCTGGTCGTCGGCGGCGCGGTTTTTGCCGACCTGATCGCCAGCGCCGATCCGAACAAGATCGCCCCGCGCGACCGTTTCCTGCCGCCATCGATGGACCACCTGATGGGCACCGATCAGCTTGGCCGCGATCTTTTCGCGCGCGTTCTGCATGGCGGCCAGATCGCGCTTTCGGTCGCGCTCTTTGCAACCGCGGCCTCGCTCGCGATCGGGATCGTTCTGGGGCTGATCGCGGGATACGGTCCGCGCTGGCTCGACAACGTGATGATCCTTTTGTTCGATGCGTTGAAGAGCTTCCCGACGGTTATGCTGGCCCTGGCGCTGGTGACGCTTTTCGGCCCGTCGCTGACCGCGGTCGTCGTTGTGGTCGTCCTTGTCAACGTGCCGGGTTACGCACGGATCATTCGGACCCAGACCCTGGCGCTGAAATCGGCGGAATTTGTCACGGCAGCGCAAAGCATGGGGGCAGGGGCGGGACGTATCCTGAGGGTGCATGTCCTGCCGAACGTGATCGGCCCCCTGCTGATCCTGGCCTCGATGGATATTCCCGTCGTCATCGCGATCGAGGCGGGCATGTCGTTCCTCGGCCTCGGCGTCCGGCCGCCGACCCCATCCTGGGGCGCGATCCTGAACGACGGCTTCACCGCGATCCGCGATACACCCTGGATCGCCGTCGCGGGCGGGCTGCCGATCATCCTGACGACACTCGGCTTCACCTTCCTGGGCGAGACCCTGCGCGATGTGTTCGATCCAAGACTGAAGGGGCGCGGATGACTGTCCTGTCGATCCATAACCTCAATGTCACCTTCTCGACCGAAGGTGGGGATCTGCACGCGCTGAAGGACGTATCCTTCGACGTGCCCGAGCGGCGTATCGTCGGCATCGTCGGCGAATCCGGCTGCGGCAAGTCGACCCTGATCAACGCGATCCTCGGGCTGCTGGCCGATAACGGCCGCGTCTCGAGTGGCGAGATCCTGTTTCAGGGTCGCGATCTTGGCCGCCTTGATCCACGCGACATGAAGGCGTTGCGGGGGCCACAGATCGCCACGGTCTTTCAGGATCCGATGGGTGCGTTGAACCCGGTAATCTCGGTCGGGCGGCAGATGACCAATATCCAGTACCGGTCCGGCCTGAGCAAGACCGAGAAGGCCGAACGCGCCATCGCAATGCTGCGACGCGTGCGCATACCGGACCCCGAGGCAGCGCTGGCGCGTTTCCCCCACCAGTTTTCCGGTGGCATGAAACAGCGTATCGCCATTGCCATGGCACTGATGATGGAGCCCGCGCTCTTGATTGCGGATGAGCCGACGACCGCACTCGACGCGACGCTGGAGGTTGCGACGATCGAGCTGTTGCAAGAGCTTCAGGCGCAAATCGGCTGTTCCGTTCTTTTCATCTCGCACCATCTGGGCGTGATTGCAGAACTGTGCGAAGACGTGGTCGTGATGTATGCGGGTGAGGTGGTTGAACGCGGCACCACCCGGCAGGTCTTCCGCAGCCCGCGCCACCCCTATACCGAACGGCTACTGGACTGCGACCCGGCCCGTCAATCGAGCCGTACCCGGCATCTGCCGACGATCCCGGGCGAGATTCCCGACCTGCGTGATCGACCGCCCGGCTGCATCTTTGCGCCCCGCTGTCACCGCCGTGCGCCGGTCTGCGACACACCACCACCCGAAGTAGCCGTTGAAGCCGGCCATGTTGCCCGCTGCCACATGGTGACGCCATGATCCTGTCCGTCCGCGATCTTCAGGTCTCGTTCCGGGTCGGGCGGCTCATGAACCGCAGCGCCATACTCGGCGTTGCCGGTGTCAGCTTCGATATCGCCGCCGGGGAAACCTTCGCGCTCGTCGGCGAAAGCGGCTCGGGCAAGACGACGCTCGCGCGCGCGGTCAACCTGTTGCAGCCGATCTCGGCCGGCGAGATCACTTTCGACGGCAAGCGGATCGATGGTCTAAGCGGGGCAGCCACCAAACCGCTGCGCCGCGAGATGGCGATGATGTTCCAGGATCCGGTCGGCTCGCTCTCGCCGCGGATGCAGGTTCGTGACATCGTGACCGAACCCTTCCGCGTCCATGGTGTGCAGGCCGATCTCAGGGCCGAAGCGGATCGCCTTCTGTCGCTTGTCGGCCTGTCAGGCGATTTCGCGACCCGGTTTCCGCATCAATTGTCGGGTGGGCAGGCGCGGCGCGTCGGTGTGGCGCGCGCCATTGCGCTCAACCCCAAGCTCATCATCGCGGACGAACCGACGGCGGGGCTCGATGTCTCGGTACAGGGCGAGGTGCTGAACCTCTTGAACGACCTGCGCGAACGGCTCGGGCTCGCCATGCTGATCATCACCCACAACCTGCATGTCGTGCACCATGTCGCCGACCGGATGGCGGTGATGTATCTCGGCCGGTTCGTCGAGACGGGCGAGACCGAGGCGATCTTCCAGGCCCCCGCGCATCCCTATACGGCGGCGCTTCTCAGCGCCAATCCAGAACCCGATCCCGACAAGGCGAAGGACCGGATTTCGCTGCCCGCCGAAGTGCCCTCGCTGCTCGCGCGGCCAACGGGATGCGAGTTCCACACCCGCTGTCCCTGGGCGCAGGCGCGGTGCAGGACCGAGGCCCCGGCGGCCCAGGGCACGGACCGCCGCATCGCCTGCCATTTTCCGTTGTCGCCGGGCGAACGGCCCCCGGCCGTTAAGGAGACTGCACCATGACAGAGGTAATCGAGACCGTCTGGGTCCCCATGCCCGACGGGGTGAAGTTGGCAGCTCGGCTGTGGCTGCCCGATGGCGCACGGCAGAAACCGGTTCCGGCAGTCCTCGAATACATCCCCTACCGCCGCCGCGACCGCACCCGCATGCGCGACGAAAGCATGCATCCGCATTTCGCCGCCTCAGGATACGCGGCGATCCGCGTCGACATTCGTGGCTATGGCGACAGCGAGGGGGTCGCGGAAGACGAGTATTCGCATCAGGAGATTCAGGACGGCCACGACGTCATCCAGTGGATCGCCGAACAGGACTGGTGCGACGGAAATGTGGGCATGTTCGGCAAAAGCTGGGGCGCCTACAACTCCTTTCAGGTCGCCGCCACGCGCCCGCCCGCACTGAAAGCCATCGCGCCCGTCATGGGCTGCGATGATCGCTGGCGCGAGGACATTCATTTCTATGGCGGCTGCCTTGCCAACGACAATTTCTGGTGGGGCTCGATCATGCAGCTCTACAACGCCATGCCACCCGATCCGCAGATCGTGGGCTACGATCGCTGGCAGGCGATGTGGCGCGAGCGGCTTGAAGCGATGCGGTTCTGGCCCGCGATGTGGCTGGAGCATCAGACCCATGACGAGATGTGGCGGCGCGGCTCGATCTGCGAGAACTATGCCGATGTCGAGGTGCCGGTCTATTTCTTCGGCGGCTGGGCGGACCTGTTCCGCGATACGCCGTTCCGCATCGCGGAGCATCTCAAGGGGCCGGTGAAGGTGCTGATGGGGCCATGGGCCCATCTTTATCCGCATGAGGGCAGCCCGACCCCGAAGGCCGATTTCGTGGCCGAGGTGATCCGGTTCTGGGATCACTGGCTGAAGGGGCAGGATACCGGTCTGATGGATGAACCGCCCCTCCGGTTCTGGCTGCAGGACAGCGTGGCGCCCGCAGGCAGCCAGGCTGACAGGCCAGGCCGTTGGGTGGAGGAGCCCCGGTGGCCATCGCCCAATGTCGGCGACCAGCGGCTTTGGCTTAATCCTGACGGGCTGGGTGAAAATCCGCAGGACGGGCCGGACTTGTCCATCTGTTCGCCGCAGACCTTCGGTTCGGCGGGCGGCGACATGTGTTCCTTTGCGATCCCCGGCGACATGCCAACCGATTGCCGGAACGACGCGGGCGGTGCGCTGCAGCTTCGGGGCGCAGTGCTTGACGCGCCCGTCGATATCCTCGGTCAGCCGAAACTCGATCTCCGTGTCAGCGCCGACCGCAAGCAGGGCATTGTGGCGGCATTGTTGATCGACGAGGCGCCGGATGGCGCGCAGACCCTGATCACGCGGGGTTTTTGCAACCTGACCCATCGGCACGACGATACCGCGCCCGCACCTGTCATCCCGGGCGAGGAGATGGCAGTGACGGTGCCCTTGCACGGCATCGGCTATCGGGTTCTGGCGGGGCATCGGCTGGTCGTGCAGATCGCGTCGGCCTATTGGCCGATCCTCTGGCCCGCCCCCGAGCCGGTGACGCTGACGATCCGCCCCGGAGCTTCGGCGCTGAATCTGCCGGTGCGCGCCGCGCCGCCGGACGCGACCGAACCGCGCGTGTTGCCGGACCCGCCCAAACGTGAAGGCCGCCGCCCGGTCACGCGGGTGCGCGAGGGATCAATGGAACGGTCGATCCATGCCGATCTGACCACGGGCCTTGAAACCCAGCGGTTCTTCCTCGATGGCGGCGTCTTCGGCCCCGTGGGCGATCTCAGGCTCGACGATATCGGGACGGTTCTGGGCGATATCTCGGACCGCCGCTACACGATCCACGCCTCCGACCCGCTGACCGCGCGGGCGACGATGGAGCAAGAGGCGCGGTTCACGCGCGACGACTGGAATGTTCGGATCAAGACCTATGCCGAACAGACCGCCACCGCGACCGACTTTCACCTGACCGCCCGGACCCAATGCTGGAGCGGCGAGGATCTGTTTTTCGAGTTCGACAAAACCTTCTCCATCCCCCGCAACGGAATGTAAGCCATGCCCGCTATTCACGTCCGCACCGACTTTCCCCGCAAGATCCGTGAAATCGAGAATTGCTGGATACCGATGCCCGACGGCACAAGGCTGGCGGCACGGATCTGGCTGCCCGAGGATGCCGAGGCCGACCCGGTGCCCGCGATCCTTGAATATCTTCCCTACCGCAAGCGCGACGGAACCGTCGAACGGGACCACCTGACCCATCCCTATTTTGCAGGCTTTGGGTATGCCGGTGTCCGGGTGGACATGCGCGGCACCGGCGACAGTGAGGGCGTGTGCAAGGGCGAGTACCTCTTGCAGGAACAGGACGACTGCCTCGCCGTGATCGACTGGCTGGCTGCCCAGCCGTGGTGTTCCGGCAAGGTCGGCATGATCGGGATCAGCTGGGGCGGGTTCAACGGCTTGCAGGTCGCCGCGCGGCGTCCGTCCGCGCTTGGCGCGGTGATCTCGCTCTGTTCGACCGACGACCGCTATGCGGACGACATCCACTTCATGGGCGGCGCCTGCCTGACGGACAAGCTGGGATGGGGTGCGACCGCCTTCGCCATCGCCCACACACCGCCTGACCCGGCCATCGTCGGAGACCGGTGGCGCGAGATGTGGAAGGAACGGCTTGAGGGCAACGGGCTCTGGTTGCTCGACTGGTTCCGGCACCAGCGACGCGACGAGTTCTACCGGCACGGCTCGGTCTGCGAGAACTACGCCGATATCGAGGTGCCGGTCTATGCTGTGGGCGGCTATGCCGACGGCTATACCAACCCGATCTTCCGGATGATGGAGCATCTGCCGGGGCCGCGGAAGGCTCTGGTGGGCCCCTGGGCGCACAAGTATCCGCATTTCGCCACCCCCGCGCCGCGCATCGGCTTCCTGCAGGAATGCCTGCGCTGGTGGGATCAGCATCTGAAGGGGATCGACACCGGCATCATGGATGAACCGATGATGCGGCTCTGGATGCAGGAACCGGCCGCACCCAGCCCCCATGCCGTGGACCGGCCGGGCCGTTGGCTTGGCCTGACCGGCTGGCCGCGTACCGGGCAGGAGGTGCGGGCGCTGCATGTCACGGCAGACGGATTGCACGATACGCCTGCGCACGATGCCGAGCCAATCACGCTACGCTCGCCCGAGAATGCGGGCTCGGCTGCACAGACATGGTGCATCTACGGCACCGGCCCCGACGGGGCGCTCGACCAGAACCATGAGGCCGGGCGGATGTCGTTCTTCGAAACCGCGCCCCTTGCCGAAGACATGGAGATCCTCGGGTTTCCACTTCTGAGGACCCAGGTGGCGAGCGATGTCCCGCAGGCCAACCTCGCAGCGGTGCTGTCGATGGTCGCGCCGGATGGCAGTGCGCGTCTGGTCAGTTTCGGCGTGCTGAACCTGACCCACCGCAACAGCCATTCCGACCCCGAACCGCTGCCCAAGGGCAGCCCGGTGGATGCGGTCGTGCAACTGAACGTCATCGGCCAGCGGATACCGGCGGGTTACAAGCTGCGCCTCGCGCTTGCCACGGCTTATTGGCCGATCATCTGGCCCTCTGCTGAAAAGGCGACGCTTTCCCTTAGCGAGACGCGGCTCGAACTCCCGCTGCACGACCGGGCGCACGACGGGCCGGATCTGCCGGAATTCGGCCCCGCCGAAGGTGCGGCACCGCTTCAGACGGAAACCATCGAGGCCGGATCGGACCATCGAACACTGATGACGGACTATGCCACGGGGATCGAGACCTATACCCGCTACGGCGATACCGGGCTGGTACGGCACCTGCACACCGACATGACCGTCCGATACATCGATGAAGACCAGTTCCGCATCCATCCCGACGATCCGAATTCGGCCACGGCGACAATGCGCTGGCGCAAATCCTATGGGCGCGGGAATTGGCAGGCGGAGGTCGCGGTGACGGTCACGGTCGCGGCGTTGCGGGATGTCTGGCAGATCGACGCGCGGCTTGAGGCGCGCGACGCCGATGGTCTGGTCGCCGAGAAGTCGTGGTCCGAGGCGGTGCCCAGAGATCTTGTTTGAATACAACCGGGCAGAGCCCGGGGCGAATGGAGGAGCACGCATGGGTGCATTTCCCAGCTTTGGTCCGGGTGTGGAGATCCACAGCCTGACCGCGAACGGCGTCACGATGCGGGTCGCGATCGCGGGCCGGGGGCCCGACATCGTGTTCATTCCCGGCGGCGACACCACCGCCGAGGGCTATTCCCAGCAATTCGAGCGGCTGAGCGACAGTTTCCGCTGCATCTCCTACGATCCGCGCGGGGCGGGCGCCACGACCGCTCCGCCGGCGCCCTGGACCATGGCCGACTATGCCCGCGACTGCGCCGCGGTGATCGATGCGTTCTGCGTGGGCCCGGCCATCGTCTGCGGCCTGTCGCTCGGCGGTCTTGTGACGCAGCAGACGGCCATCGACTTTCCCGACAAGGTCAGGCTCGCCATCCCTATGGGGACTTCGGCCTATATCGACGGCTTCACCCGCGACTGGATGCAGGCCGAGATCGACCTGCGCAAGGACGGGATCGTACTGCCCGACTACTTCCTCGCCCCGCATTACGCGCCCTATGCATTTCCGGCCAAGGCGCTCGGCGATCCCGTTCTCTGGGCCGAGATCAAGGCCGCCTATACCGAGCGGTTCCGCGACCGCAACCCGAAGGATCTGATTGACCAGTGGGAGGCCTGTCTGGATTTCGACTGCCGGGAGGGCCTGAAGACCTGCCCGGTGCCGATCCATGTCATCGCGTTTTCCGAGGATGTGCAGACGCCACCCGCGATGTGCCAGGTCGTCTCTGATCTTGCGCCAAGGGGAGTGCTCCATGAAATCCCCGGCCTTGGCCATGTCTCGGTCGCCCGCCACCGACCCGACATCGTCGCGGCAAAGCTGCGTGAGATCATTTCAGAGGAACTTGCGCATGAGGCGATCTGAAGCCAAGGGTTGCGCAAAAGGCGAGCGATGACCCGGATCGCGATTGCCGGTTTTCAGCACGAGACGAATACCTTTGCCCCCGGCCGGGCTGGGGTGGCGGAGTTCCAGATGGCCGACAGCTGGCCCGCGCTGCTGACCGGCTCTGAGGTGATCGACGGCACCAGGGGTATGAACCTGCCGATCGCCGGGTTTGCGGCGGCGGCCGAAGCGACCCCCGGCGTGCAGGTGGTCCCCATACTCTGGTGCGCCGCCGAACCGTCCGGCCCCGTGACCGACGATGCCTTTGCGACGATCGCCGGCCGCATCGTGGACGGTGTAAGGCGGGCGGGCTCCATCGATGCTGTCTATCTCGACTTGCATGGCGCGATGGTCACGGAAAGCCTTGAGGATGGCGAGGGGGTGTTGCTTCATCGGCTGCGCGAACTTGTCGGGCCCCACCTGCCCGTCGTCGTGAGCCTCGATCTGCATGCCAACCTGACGGCGGACATGGTGCGTCATGCCAGCGCGATATGCATCTACCGGACCTACCCGCATCTCGACATGGCAGACACCGGGGCGCGTGCGTTCGCGGCCCTTCACGCCCAACTCGGCGGGTATCGTCCCGCAGTGGCGTTCCGGCAAGTGCCGTATCTGGTGCCTCTTCATGCCCAGCACACGGGAAGCGATCCGGCACGTTCGCTTTATGCGGGGCTGGACCGGTTTGCCGACGGTGCATCGACACATGCCGAACTCGCGCTGGGGTTTACCGCCGCCGACATCGCGGATGCCGGGCCCGCCATCGTTGCCTACGCGGCTTCGCAAAGCGATGCCGACCGGATGGCCGATGCCGTCCTCGCGGATATGCTCGCGGCCGAGTCCCGGTTCGACTGCACGCTCCTCTCCCCGGACGCAGCCGTCGCCCGCGCGCTTGCCGCGCCGCCCGGGCGTCCGGTCGTGATCGCCGATGTGCAGGACAATCCCGGTGCAGGGGGATCGGCGGATACGACCGGCCTTCTGCGCGCCTTGGTAAGCCAGGGCGCCACGGGGGCCATTCTCGGGCTTATGCACGATCCCGCGCTAGCGGAGGCGGCGCATCGTGTTGGCGTGGGTGCGGTCATATCGGGCGCAATGGGCGGCAGATCGGGCGTTTCGGGCGACGAGCCCTTCGCGGGGCAGTTCCATGTCGAGACCCTTAGCGACGGTCACTGCCGCTATACCGGCGAGATGTATGGGGGTGGCGTGGCCACGCTGGGACGAAGCGCGGTCTTGCGCGTGATCGAAGGCAACAGCGACGTCCGCGTTGTTGTCACCTCGATCCGCAACCAGTGCCTCGACCGGGCGCAGTTCACCCATTTCGGCCTCAGGCCTGAAGCGGCACGCATCGTCTGCGTCAAGAGCACTGCCCATTTCCGCGCCGATTTCGAACACTTGGCGCAAGAGGTCCTGCTGGTCGAGGCCCCGGGCGCCTTTCCTTGCGTCCTCGCAGACATTGCCTACCGAAGACTGCGTTCCGGGGTGCGGCTTGGTCCGATGGCGGCGGGCGTCAGCGCCTAGGCGGTTGCGGCAGACCTCAGCCGAATGATCTTCGCCCATTCTAGCAGGGGCCGAAGCCGCCAATGGCGGCTCCGGCACTGGTCTTTCCGGCCGGGATCAGCCAGCCAGGTGAATGTCGTGCAGGTCGAGCTGGTAGAAAGGATGCACGTCGACGGCCGCGAACTTGCCGTTCGAATGGTTGAAGACCGACCGCCAGTAGGGTTGGATCATCACGCCCTCTTCCTGCATGATTTCCTCCAGCCGCTTCATGACCTCGCGGCGCGCGTCGGCATCGGCGATGGACAGCGCCTTGGTCAAGAGCTCATCGAACTCCGCGTTGGCAAAACCGCTTTCGTTCCACGGCACACCGGACTTGTAAGCGAGCGCGAGAACCTGGACGCCAAGCGGGCGGGGGCCCCATTCGGTTGCCGAGAACGGATATTTCGTCCAGTCGTTCCAGAAGGTCGCGCCGGGCAGGATCGTGCGCTTGATGTTGATACCCGCATCTCGCATCTGCGCAGCAACTGCGTCGCAGGTATTGGCCTGCCAGTCCGTGTCGATCGAAATCAGCTCAAACTCCGTGTCACCGTGTCCGGCCGCGTCGATCATGGCCTTGGCGGCTGCGGGGTCGTGCAGCATCGGCGGCAGTTCGGCATATTCCGGGTGGATCGGGCAGACA
>JAUIDM010000135.1 GCA_030428915.1 Alphaproteobacteria bacterium
GCCGATCTGATCGCTGTGCTTGAAGTGGCAGGCTGATCCGCCATCTTCTATTGTTCCCCGCCCGCGCGCGGATTACATCGGTGCCCATGAAACGTTTCATCCCCTTCCTCAAATCGCCGCCGCGTGTCGCGGTGATCCGCCTGCAGGGCGTCATCTCGGCCGGGGGCCGCACTGGATCGGGGCTGAACGACGCCACGCTCGCCCCGGTCATCGAAAAGGCCTTCAAGCGCGGCAAACCAAAGGCCGTCGCCCTTGTCATCAACTCCCCCGGTGGCTCGCCCGTTCAGTCGGCCCTGATCGCGGCGCGCATCCGCAGGCTGGCGGATGAGAAATCCGTACCCGTCCATGCCTTCGTTGAGGATGTCGCGGCCTCGGGCGGCTACTGGCTGGCGACGGCAGGTGACGATATCTGGATCGACGACAGTTCGGTCGTCGGATCCATCGGCGTGATCTCGGCCAGCTTCGGCTTTCCAGAACTCCTGTCCCGCCACGGGATCGAGCGGCGGGTGCACACGGCGGGCAAGTCGAAGAGCTTCCTTGACCCGTTCCGGCCCGAAAAACCCGAGGATGTAGCGCGGCTGCGAAACATCCTTGAACCGATTCATGAGGCCTTCAAGGCGCAGGTCGCAGCCCGGCGCGGCAAAAGACTGCCCGAGGACCGCGACCTCTTCACCGGCGATGTCTGGGTCGGGCAGGCTGCGGTGGATCATGGGCTGGCGGACGGAGTCGCGCATCTGGTGCCGACGCTGAAGGCGGTCTATGGCGACAAAGTGAAACTCGTGCCCTACGAGGTCAAGAAGTCGATCTTCCAGCGTTTCAGCGGCCGCATTCTGGGCGAGGCCATCGACCAGATTGAAGAACGCGCGGTCTGGGCGCGTTACGGGCTTTGACATGATCTTCAAGATCATCTCGCTCTTCCTGGTCTTCATGGCGGTGCTGGCGATGTTCGGCCGCTTGCGGTTCCCGAAACTGCCCGGCAAGACCGGCATGAAGCGCTGCCCGGATTGCGGCAAGCCGCTAATCGGCAAGGGGCCCTGTTCGTGTGGGGACAAGGCATGACGTGTCGGGCGCTCGTCACCGGGGCGGGGCGGCGATTGGGAAGGGCAATGGCGCTCTACCTCGCAGGCCGGGGCCACGACATAGCAATCCATTATGCGACTTCGGCGGCAGAGGCCGAGGCGGTCGCGGCGGAAGCCCGTGCACTGGGCGTCAAGGCGGCGACACTTCAGGCCGATATCCTGAACGAGGATGAAACCCAGGCTCTGGTCGGCCGCGCGGCCAATGCGCTCGGCGGGCCACTCGATGTGCTCATCAACAACGCCTCGATCTTCGAGTACGACAATATCCGCACCGCGACCCGCAAAAGCTGGGACCGGCACCTGGAATCAAATCTGCGCGCGCCTTTCGTCCTGACCCAGACCTTCGCTGAGCAGGCGCCGAAAGCGATCATCGAGGATGGCGAGGCCACGAGCCGGGCGCTTGTGATCAATATGCTGGATCAACGCGTGCGCAAGCTCACGCCCGAGTTCATGACCTATACGATTGCCAAGATGGGGCTCTGGGCCCTGACCCAGACTGCGGCCCGGGCGCTTGGCCCGGACATCCGCGTCAACGCTATTGGTCCGGGTTCCACCCTCAAGGGCGCAAAGCAGACCGAAGAGCAGTTCCGGGCACAGCGCTCGGGCTCAGTTCTCGCCCGCGGGGCGAATGCGGAAGATATCTGTGCCGCCCTGGGATATTTCCTCGACGCGCCCGCTGTCACTGGCCAGTTGATCTGCGTCGATGGCGGCCAGCATCTGGGCTGGAAGACGCCCGATATTTTGGGTGTAAGCTAGCGAAATCCGGTGAGAAACGGGGGGACGGTCCCTTGACTTGTCCACTCGTAACAGCCGCGTAACAAGGCTGTCACGATTCTGTCAATATTTTCAGGGATTTGCGGACATCACGAAAAAAATCGTTAATTTTCAATCCATTGCAACACCGCCTAAAAAATAGGCAAAGTAACGAAGCCTGCCGAAAACAAAGATAATTTCCGTGTACCCATTTCTTTTCGACAGACTTATCCACAAATTCCGTGGACTAGTTTTCTCTTGATTCGGGCTGCGTAAGGTTGCAGCCGGAACAGGGAATCGGAACGGACGAACAGGGAATGCAGCGGCATGGCTGATGTGACGCAGGAAAAGGAAAGTGGCCACGCCCTGATCCAGTCTTATCTGAAGACGCTGACCGCCCAGCCCGGCGTTTACCGTATGCTCGATGCCGAAGGCCGCGTGCTGTATGTGGGGAAAGCGCGCAACCTCAAGGCACGGGTGTCCAGTTATGCCCGCCCTACGGGCCATTCGGCGCGCATCGCCCGGATGATCCACGCCACCCATTCGATGATGTTCCTGACGACCCGGACGGAAACCGAAGCGCTGCTTCTGGAACAGAACCTGATCAAACAGTTGAAGCCCTATTTCAACGTGCTTCTACGTGACGACAAGAGCTTTCCAAACATCCTCGTTTCGCGGGAACATGCCTTTCCGCAGATCAAGAAACACCGCGGCGCGAAAAAGGAGAAAGGCAATTACTACGGTCCCTTCGCCAGCGCCGGGGCCGTGAACCGGACGCTCAACCAGCTTCAGAAAGTTTTTTTGCTGCGCAACTGCTCGGATTCGGTCTTCGCCGCCCGAACAAGACCCTGCCTGCTGCACCAGATCAAGCGCTGCGCGGCACCCTGCGTCGGCTATGTCGACGAGGCTCAGTATGCCGCGCTGGTTGCCGATGCCGAACGTTTCCTGCAAGGCCGCTCCACACAGGTACAGGCAAAGCTCGCCGACGAGATGGCCGCCGCATCCGAGGCAATGGAATTTGAACGCGCCGCCGCGCTGCGCGACCGGATCAAGGCGCTGACCCAAGTCCAGCAGGTTCAGGGGATCAACCCGAGCGGCGTCGCCGAAGCGGATCTGGTGGCCCTTCATATGGACGGCGGGCAGGCCTGCGTGCAGGTCTTCTTCATCCGATCGAACCAGAGCTGGGGCAACCGCGACTTCTATCCCAGAACAGGATCGGGCGCTGAAGATGCTGAAGTGCTGGAAGCGTTTCTGGGCCAGTTCTACGCTGACAAGGAGCCTCCGCGCCTGATCCTTCTGAGCCATCCGATCGAAAATGCCGACCTGATGACCGAACTGCTGTCGGACCGCGCGGGCCGCAAGGTGGAAATTGCGGTACCTCAGCGCGGCGAGAAGGCGGAACTTATCGAAAACGCCACCCGCAATGCCCGCGAAAGCCTCGCCCGCCGGATGAGCGAGAATGCCGCGCATTCCAAGCTGTTGTACGGGCTCGCCGAGGCGTTCGGCCTTGATGCGCCGCCGCGCCGGATCGAGGTCTACGACAACTCTCACATCATGGGGACCAACGCCGTTGGCGGAATGGTGGTGGCAGGGCCGGAGGGCTTCATCAAGGGTCAGTACCGCAAATTCAACATCAAGGGCGCCGACCTGACCCCGGGCGACGATTTCGGCATGATGAAAGAGGTGCTGACCCGACGCTTCGCCCGACTGCTGAAGGAAGACCCGGACCGAGAAAGCGAGGCCTGGCCAGACCTTCTCCTGATCGACGGCGGCGCGGGGCAGGTCTCGGCTGTGGCCGGGATCATGGAGGAAATGGGGGTCGAGGACATCGCGATGATCGGTGTCGCCAAGGGCGTCGACCGCGATGCCGGAAAGGAAGAGTTCCACCGACCCGGCCAGCGACCTTTCGCGCTGCCGCACAATTCACCGGTTCTCTATTTCGTCCAGCGCCTCAGGGACGAGGCACATCGCTGGGCCATCGGCGCGCATCGCGCCAAGCGCGCCAAAGCCGTCGGCTCCACGCCGTTGGACGAGGTGCCAGGCGTTGGCGCGGCCAGAAAACGCGCGCTGCTTCGGCATTTCGGCTCGGCCAAAGCGGTCAGCCGGGCGGGGCTGGACGATCTGAAAGCGGTCGACGGCATCTCGGAAAAAGTCGCCCAAACGGTCTACGACTTCTTTCATCCCGGCAGCTAGGCGGGATCAATCCCCGCCACACGACACGCCCGCGAGCGATGCACGTATCCGGTCGCCTTCCGCCTGTGGGATGTAGCGGCTCCATCCCATTCGGTAGGCCTTTCCGTCCTCACCACCATTCACGTATTCGGCGGCAAGCGACCCGTCGGGCGCGAAAACCAGCAGGCGGCCGTAATTCTCCTCCTCCGCGATCACGTGGCCTGATGGCAGATACTCCGCAAGGCCTTCGGAGGGGGTGCGCATGCCAGTCCCCTGCACGGCGTCCGCAAAATGCTCGGTCACGGTATCCGTCCGGAAATCGTAGATCATCAGGTTGCTGAGCGTATCGGGACGCCCGGGCAGCTGCGCGCGGTTCAGATTGTTGTTGAAAATCGCGATCCGGTTGTCGTCCAGCACGTCGACATCATGCTGAAACAGCCAAGGCCCGGATTTAAGCCAGACCACTTCCTGCGTAGATGGCCGGTAGAGGTAGACGGTGGATTTGTGCCGGATCGAAACGAACAGGTCGCCCTTCTTCCACCACGGTCCATCGGATTGCACCGGCTGCACATCGTTAAGATGGATCGGGTCGTTATCCGGAATGTTCGCCATGCCGCCGACCAGAAAGGAATACCCGTTATCGATCAGGTGGCCTGCGGAGGAATGGTACGACAAAACCTCGCCATCGGTGCTGACCTCAATAAGCGAGTCATCGGTGAACTTCGGGTCCCCGACACGGACCGATGGCGTCCGGTTCGGCCCGCCGATCCACATATGCCCATCAGGACCAAGCTCGGTCGAATGATCGAATATCTCGGTGGTGGCCCAGACCCGGCCGCCGCACGCATCCATACGGACGAGGGCAGTTCCGTGGTCCTTCACGAGAATGTCGCCGTTCGGAAAGATCAGCGGATGGATCAGGCGAAACCGTTCATTGGTGATCGTGCCCGCGCCATAGTTCACGCCGGGCGGCAGGCCTTCATAGAGCTTCTCCGCGTCCGGCCGCCATGTAAAAACGGTCGAGAAATCCGACAGATCCACCAGTTCGACGACATGCCGCCGCGCATCGCCATCGTACCGCGACAACGCGAGGTAGCCGGGTATCGCCACCGGATCACCGGTAAACGACCAGCCATCGCGCCCCTCGAACCGCATGCCGCCTTCTTCCGCCATCATCGGATCTGGCCGTGTCAGCATGCGGATCGTTTGGGGAATGGAGGCGATCTGATAGGCGATGCGCCCAATCGGACCGAAACTGGATTTGCCCAGCGCCTCGTTGCGGACGACGATGCCGAAGGCCACCGTGCCCACTGCAAACAAGACCGCCAGAATGGCAATCACCCAAACCTCAATTTTCTTGAAAAGAAACCTTTGCAACGCTTACCCTCAAATTGTTTCCCGGATCATACGGACAAAGCGGCGAATTGCATGAATTCGCCGGGAATCGATGATGTCCGTTCGCGGGTACGAAAACAACACTTTCGTAACTTGACCCCGGCTGTGTCGAATGTCTCTCGACGAAGGAGCGCAGTTCGCTTTCCCTTCTTTCCGATGCGGATGCGGTAAGCTAGGTTCCCGCCATGACTTGGACGATCCCGAATATCCTGACGGTGCTCCGTCTGCTGGCCGCGCCGGGTGTCGCGGTGATGTTCCTCTACTTTCACCGCCCCTGGGCGGACTGGTTCGCGTTGGCTCTGTTCATCTCGGCGGCGATCACCGACTTTTTCGATGGCTACCTTGCGCGGGCCTGGAAACAGGAATCGAAATTCGGTGCGATGCTTGACCCCATCGCCGACAAGGCGATGGTCGTGATCGCGATCATGGTGATCACCGGCTATTCGGGGATGAACCCCTGGCTGATCCTGCCCGCGACCTTGATTCTCTTCCGCGAGGTCTTCGTCTCGGGCCTGCGCGAATATCTCGGTGCAACCGCTGGCCTGTTGAAGGTCACCAAACTTGCCAAGTGGAAAACCACCGCGCAGATGGTCGCCATCGCGATCCTGTTCCTTGGCACCGGGCTCGAACATCTCGAGGGCATCGCGCGGCGGGGGCTTACGCCCGAGGAATATGCAGAACTGGTCACGGCGGGGCTGGCCGATCCGCTGCGTTCTTGCGGGGTGCGGGGCTGTTCCTCCTATGCGACCATGGCCGGGCTTGCCTTGATCTGGGTGGCCGCGGTGCTCACATTCCTCACCGGATGGGATTATTTCCGCAAGGCGCTACCATTCCTGAAGGATGAGGCATGATCGACGTTCTCTATTTCGCCTGGGTCCGGGAACGGGTCGGTGTTCCACGCGAGCGGATCGACACCTCTGCCGAAACCGTCGCCGATCTGGTCGAGGAATTGAGGGCGCGCGAGGAACGCTACGCGGCGGCCTTTGCCGATATCTCAGCCCTGCGTGTGGCGCTCGATCAGGAACTGGCGGAATTTTCCGCGCCGCTTTCGGGCGCGCGCGAGGTCGCGTTCTTCCCGCCGATGACGGGGGGCTGACCATGCGCGTCCGGGTTCAGACGGAACCCTTCGACTATGGCGCCGAATGCGCGGGCTTCGGTCAAGGCGGGCGTGATGTGGGTGCAGTCGTGACCTTCCTGGGAGTTGTGCGCGACGACAGTGGCAACCTGGCGCGGATGGAGATCGAGCACTATCCAGGGATGACCGAAAAGGCGATTGCCACCATCGCCGAAGATGCACAGGCACGCTGGCAGCTTGCCGATGTGTTGGTCATCCACCGCCACGGAGCGCTTGAGCCGGGAGAGGCAATCATGATGGTCGCCACCGCCGCCCGTCACCGGGTCGCGGCCTTCGAGGCGGCGGAGTTCCTGATGGACTACCTGAAGTCGCGTGCTCCGTTCTGGAAGAAGGAGATCGGCGCAGACGGCGCAGGCTGGGTTGCCGCCAAGGACGACGACGAAGTGGCGCTGAAACGCTGGTAGCAGCACTTGAAGGGCATGGTGAGACCCACCGGAACGGAGCCAGTCATGTCTATCTTCTCCCGTCTCTGCGATATCACTGGCCCGCTGAATGTCCTTACCGGGCACGACATGGCGCCCTACATCACCGACTGGACCGGCAAATATGTCAGCCAACCGCTGGCCGTTCTTCGCCCTGCGGATACAGGCCAGGTCGCGGCCATCCTGCGTTTCGCCAATGACGAGGGGCTTGCCATCGTCCCCGCGGGCGGACGCACCGGGCTGACCGGCGCCACCCACACGCAAGGCGGAATCGTCCTGTCGCTGGAACGGATGAACCGCATTCGGGACATCCGGCCCGATGCCCGGCTTGCCGTGGTCGAGGCGGGCGTCATCCTGTCCAAGCTGCACGATGCGGCCGCCGAACTGGGTCTCTATTTCCCGCTCTGGTTCGGCGCACGCGGATCGGCCACCATCGGCGGCGTGTTGTCGACCAATGCCGGGGGATCCAATGTCCTTCGCTACGGCTCCACGCGTGCGCTTTGCCTGGGCCTGGAGGTGGTGCTGGCGGACGGGCGGGTGGTGAACCTGATGTCCGAGCTGCACAAGGACAATTCCGGCTATGCGCTGAAGGACCTCTTCATCGGAGCCGAAGGGACGCTGGGGGTGATCACGGCGGCAGTGATGAAGCTCGTTCCAGCCCCGCGCGCCCATGCCACCGCGATGCTGGCCGTACCGTCACTGGGCGCGGCGCTGGCGCTTCTCAACCGCCTGCAGGAGGCGACCGGCGGTCTTGTCGAGGCGTTCGAATTCATGCCGCGTGATTATATGAAGCAGCTCCGCGACCGCCGCCCCGATCTGGGCCAGCCCTTCGCTGACATCCATGACGTGACGATCCTCGTCGAACTCGGTGCAACCGCGCCCCGGGATGCGACGCAGGGACCCGATGGCAGCGTCCCGCTGACGGGGCTCTTGGAGGACAGTCTCGGTGCCCTTCTGGAAGAGGGGCTGATCCTCGATGCCATCATCGCCAGTTCCGAAGCGCAGAGGGCGGCAATCTGGGCGCGGCGCGAGGCGGCGGCGGAGATCACCCTTGGCGCCGGTCATACCGTCGATTTCGACGTCGCTCTGCCGCTCGACAAGGTGGAGCCGTTCCTGACCCGGATGCAGGCGCTTTTGCAGGCAATCGATCCCGGCGCATCGACAAACACGGTCGGCCATCTGGGTGACGGAAATATCCACCTCGCCGTATTCCCGACGCGAAAGGATGCTGCGCTTGACGACGGGCTGACAGAGGCCGTCGAGGACGTCGTCAGGGGCTTCGGCGGCTCCTTCTCGGCCGAACACGGGATCGGCCTGTCTAAACTCCCCTCGATGCGCCGACGCAAGGACCCGGTCGCGCTTGACATGATGCGGGCGGTGAAAGCGGCCTTCGATCCGAAGAACATCCTCAACCCCGGCAAGACCATCCCCGACGCCACGTCCTGACCGTCCCGTCCCCGCGTCAGGCTTGATCGCACAGCCATCGCTGGCAACAATTCGACGCAGGCATATGGGAGGGCCGCATATGGAACGGCTGGCGCTGATGTTCCGCCACCGCTCGATCCTCGGCATCGCGGCGGGGATCGTGGCCGGGATCTGGATCGTTGCCCATGCCGGTATGCCCTGGCTCTGGGCGCTGGCGGTTCTCGGCATTCCGGCGCAAATGCTGAATGAATACAACCTGCACCGTTTCATCTTCCACCTGCCGCCGCCTGAACGGCAGTGGCAGTTCGACCTGCTTTACCGGGCGCATTATGGGCATCACGACTTCCCGACCAACCGGGAACTGTTCTTTGCGCCCGATTTCGTCGTCTTTCCGGTTCTCGCCCTCAACTTCGCGCTTGTCTGGGGGGTGTTCTCGCTGGTGGGAACTGGCTGGGCCATCCCTGCTGCTGCCGCCATCGTGCTGGTCGGCGGCGGCACCACGTTCCTCGCCTATGAATGGTTCCACTCGACGGCGCACCTGCCGGTGCGAAAGACCGCAGTGGAGCGGCATGTGACGACGTTGCACAACCAGCACCATTTCCGAGATTTCTCGAAATGGTTTCACGTCACGGCGGGGGGCGAGATCATCGACCGCGTGATGGGAACGGCAATCGACACGGATGCGCTGAAGTCACAACAACGGATCGAATTCATCCGCACCCTCGGCATGCGCCCCGACGATCCGCGCCTGGTCGCGGCGCGCCATCGCTTCGCCACTCGCTACGGGCTCAGCGACGACGAGATCGCCCGCGCCGCCCGTGCCTGATCCTTCCGCTTGGTTCAAATATCCCGGGGGAGGTGCCGCGCAGGCGGCACCGGGGGCAGCGCCCCCCGGCAGCGGTTCGGCTTTAGCGCCAGTCGAAAAAGCCCGCGGGCGCCTGAGACAGAAGTTCCCGCGCCAGATCGGCCCCTGCCTCGGCGGCATCGGTAGAGTTGAACCGCCGTTCGCCCCGGATCACCTCTGACCCGTCGGGGCGCAGAATCTCTCCGCGCAGCCACAGTCCCGAACCATCCGGCACCGCAAGACCCGCAATTGGCGTTTCGCAGGACCCGTCCAGTGCCGCCAGGTAGGCGCGCTCTGCCGTCAGGCGGTCGCCTGTCGGTGCGTCATGGATCGCCGCCAGTAGTTCCCCGGCACGGTCACAGCTCTCACGCCGCTCAATCCCGATTGCGCCCTGCGCGACGGCGGGCAGCATCTCATCGACCTCGATCGCACCCGTGGCAACATGCGCCATGCCCAGCCGGTTAAGCCCCGCCATTGCCAGAAAGGTCGCAGCAGCAACGCCGTCCTGCAGCTTCTTCAGCCGCGTCTGCACGTTGCCGCGAAACTCCACCAGCTTCAGGTCAGGGCGACGGTGTGCCAGTTGTGCACGCCGACGCAACGAGGACGACCCGACGACCGCCCCTTCCGGCAGGTCGCCGAGCGAAGCGATCGTGGGCGAGACGAAGGCATCGCGCACATCCTCGCGCGGCAGATAGCAGTCCAGCACCAGCCCGACGGGCTGCTCCACCGGCATGTCCTTCATCGAGTGCACTGCGATATCGATGCTACCGGACAGCAGCGCCTCTTCGATTTCCTTGGTGAACAGCCCCTTGCCACCGATCTCTTTCAGCGGCCGGTCCGCCGCGATCAGCGCGCGGTCGTCGCCTGTGGTCTTGATGATGACAATCTCGCAGCAATCCTCGGTCAGCCCATGCGCCGCCATCAGCCGCGACCGGGTTTCAAAGGCTTGTGCCAGCGCCAGCGGGGAGCCGCGGGTGCCGATCTTCAAAGGGTTTTGTGCACTCGGTTTGATCATGCCCCCGGCATAGCCGCGACAGATTGCCC
>JAUIDM010000520.1 GCA_030428915.1 Alphaproteobacteria bacterium
ACGGGGTGGAATACGAAGTGGTAAGCTACGCTGCGTGAGGCTGGCAGCCCTTCCGGCCCTTGCCCCCGTAGAACCTGAAAAAGAAAAGCGCAGCCGAAGCCGCGCTTTTCGATTGATAGGTCTGTTGCCCCGAAAGGGGCGCAGCCTCAGCGTTTGGAGAACTGGAAGCTGCGGCGGGCTTTCGCCTTGCCGTATTTCTTCCGCTCGACCACGCGGCTGTCGCGGGTCAGGAAGCCCGCGGCCTTCAGCGCACCGCGCAGGCTGGGTTCATAAAGCTGGAGCGCTTTCGAAATGCCGTGCTTGACCGCACCGGCCTGACCCGAAAGACCGCCACCGGCAACGGTGGCCATCACGTCGAACTGGCCTTCGACGTTGGCGACCTGGAACGGCTGCTTGAGGATCATCTGCAGCACCGGACGGGCGAAATAGGCGTTGATGTCCTTGCCATTCACGGTGACCTTGCCGGAACCCGGCTTGATCCAGACGCGGGCGACCGCATCCTTGCGCTTGCCGGTCGCATAGGCACGGCCAAGCGAATCGCGCTGCGGCTCACGCGGCGCTTCGGTCTCGGCCACGGCAGCCTCGCCGGAAACGGCCGACTTCAGATCGTCGAGGGATTTGATTTCATCGGCCATCTTATGCGCTCCGGGTGTTCTTCGGGCTCATCGACTTCACGTCGAGAACTTCGGGGGACTGAGCTTCATGCGGATGCTCGGCACCGGCATAGACGCGCAAGTTCGACATCTGCTGTTTGCCAAGCTTGTTGCGGCTGATCATGCGTTCGACTGCCTTGATCACCACACGCTCGGGATGGGCGCCGTCCAGCACCTGTGCGGCCGTGCGGGACTTGATGCCGCCCGGATGACCGGTATGCCAGTAATAGGTCTTGTCAGCCCGCTTGTTGCCGGTCATCTGCACCTTGTCGGCATTGATGACGATGACGTTGTCGCCCATGTCCATATGCGGGGTGAAGGTCGCCTTGTGCTTGCCGCGCAGGCGCATGGCGACGATTGAGGCAAGGCGGCCCAGAACGACGCCCTCGGCGTCGATAAGGATCCACTTCTTCTCGATCTCCGCCGGTTTTGCGGTATAGGTCTTCATTGTCAGCCCTTCGAGTTCGGGATGGTCAGGGCGGCCAACGAACCGCCCGGAATTCGGATGCGGGCTTTTCCCCGATCCGGTCTCGCAGGTCAAGAGATGTTGTTTCAAATTATCTAAGCGATTTCAGTGCGTTAAAAAATAGGTAATTAAATACCCCATAGAATTCACGATTAGAAGGGTCGTTACTGCTTCCCCGTAAGGTCCTACCGAAGACAGGTGACATGCAATGCCGCCTGTGATCTTTTGGCAGCCAGCACAATCCGAACAACCCGCAGACCACCACCGGAAGAAAAAATGGCACCTCCCGCCCCCGGAAACAGCGACACTCCCGTCAAACGACGCTGCCACCGCTGCCATGGCTCAGGCCGCGCGCCCTGCCAGATCTGCAACGGCAGCGGTCAGGTCCTGATCGGCACGGATGGACAGGGCAAGCCCAGGTTCGACCGTTGCACCGGTTGTTTCGGGGTCAGGACCAAACGCTGCACCGCCTGCGGCGGCGAGGGGTTTCTGCCGTCCTAACGTTTGGGCGGGATCGAATAGGTCATGTTGGCGCGCGCCACCGGTGCCTCCATGCCCTCGGACCGGATCAGCACGTCCCCCACCGCCAGAACGCGCCCCATCTTCAGCAGACGCGCCTCGCCGATCAGATCGCGCCCGGCCTCGGGCTTGCGCAGGAAATCCACCGCGCCATTGGTGGTGACGGCCAGCGCCACCGGACCGATGCGGGCCAGTATCGCCAGATAGACTGCCACATCGGCCAAAGCGAAGATGTTGGGGCCCGAGACGGTGCCGCCGGGCCGCAGGTGCCGCTCAGCCACTTTCAGCCGCATGACGATCCCGTCTTCGGTAAGCCGCTCGATGGCGAAATCGCCATCGACCTGGGGAAATTCCCGTTCAAGGAACGCCGCCAGTTCCGTCTCGTTCATGACCGCCTGCATCTTCCCTCCCGCGCG
>JAUIDM010000521.1 GCA_030428915.1 Alphaproteobacteria bacterium
GACGATCCCGAACGACAAGATCGTTGCACAGCACAGTTCCGTCAGCGGCCTGCTATCGGGCGATTTCGATCATGGCCGCATCACGCGGGATGTCGGTTGGATTGGCCCGGTCACGACGGCGCAGGAAATCCTCTATTTGCTTTCTCTGGCCGTGATCCTTGCCCTCATCGTGCTGCCGCGCCGCGTGCCAGGCGAGGTGAAGGCGCTTGCGATCATGGTCATCCTTGGCGTCCTCGCGAACGCGTTGGTCTGTGGCGGCATCTCGCAGCCCTCGACACGTTACGGCGCGAGGGTCATCTGGCTGTTGCCGTTGATGGCGACGATCCTCGTGATCTTCGCCCGCCGCACCCGCCAGTTCGAAACACCGGGGGAGGGGCGCATATGACCGGCGCGCGCATCACGATCTCGGTCGTGGTCCCGGCCTTCAAAGCCGCACATCTTCTGCCGCGCGTGCTGGCGCCACTGATGGCCATGCACCGACGCGGTGAGGTGGAC
This sequence comes from Alphaproteobacteria bacterium, assembly GCA_030428915.1. Classification (GTDB taxonomy): domain Bacteria; phylum Pseudomonadota; class Alphaproteobacteria; order Rhodobacterales; family Rhodobacteraceae; genus Albidovulum. Next base: position 496 of record JAUIDM010000521.1, read on the forward strand.
GAAGTGATCGTCGTCGATGACGTCTCGCCCGATGACACTGCCGCGATCGCAGCCGCGCTGGGCGCGCGGGTCATCGTGATGGAAAAGAACGGCGGGCCAGGCGCTGCGCGCAACCGCGCGGCAGAAGAAGCCGCGGGAGATGTTCTGTGGTTCGTCGACAGCGATGTGATTGCCTGGGAGGATGGCGCCGAAAAGGTCCGAGATGCCTTTGCTGACCCGGACGTCGCCGCCGTCTTCGGCTCCTACGATTCCACGCCCGACGGCCAGCATTGGTTTTCGCGCTACAAGAACCTGATGCACCGTTTCTATCACCAGCGGGCCGAGCGGGACGCGCATACCTTCTGGGCGGGCTGCGGTGCGGTTCGCAAGGATGTGTTCCTGAAGATCGGCGGGTTCGACATCGAGACCTACCGCGTGCCGTCCATCGAGGATATCGAGCTTGGCTACCGCATCCGCCGCGCGGGCGGGCGGATCGCCGTGGACCCGACGCTGCTTGGCAAGCACCTTAAGGTCTGGACCCCTAAGAGTGCGATCCACACGGACATCTTCCGTCGTGCGTTGCCTTGGTCGCGGCTGATGATTTCGCGCGAAGGCGTGCACAATGATCTGAACACCAGTCACGGCGAAAAGGCCAAAGCTGTGATCGCTGGGCTTTTGATCCTGTCTGTATTGGCACTGCCTTTCGCACCGGGGCTCTGGCCCCTGACGGTTGGCCTGCTGGCACTTGCGGCAGTTGCGAACGCGGCTTTTCTGCGCTTCATGTTTTCTCATGGCGGCCTTGGTTTCGCCATCCTGACCTTTCTTTATCACCAGGTTTATTACGTCTACTCGGCGGCGGCCTTTGCCTGGTGCCTTTTCGAGTATCACGTCCTTGGCGTGAAGAACCGCCTGCACGTGCCGTGAGGCACGCAGGCCCAAGCGATTGAACCGGACCGGAGACGGTGAAGGGATGAAGGATATGAAAGACAGAGAGGCCGAAGCGGCTGAACTGAAGACGCTGGTCAGCGAGGTCGAGGGCATGTCGCTCTCCATCGTGATCCCGGCCTATAACGAGGAAGGCGCGGTCAAGGAGACCATCGAGGAAGTCCGCGCGGCGATGGACCCATTGGGCGTGCCGTACGAGATTATCGTGATCGACGACGGGTCAGAGGACCGGACGCTGGAGTTTGCGCGCGAAACAGGGGTCAAGGTCGATACCAATCAGGTGAATACCGGCTACGGCGCCTCGCTCAAGCGCGGCATCAAGCATGCGCAATATGAATATGTCGCGATCATTGACGCCGACGGCACCTATCCGCCGCGTTACCTGCCGGAAATGCTGGCCATGTGCCGTGATCAGGACATGGTCGTGGGGGACCGGGGGGCCGCGATGAAGAACGTCCCCTGGATCCGCAAGCCCGCGAAATGGGTGCTGAACACCTTCGCCTCGTTCCTTGCCGAACGGAAGTTGAATGACCTGAATTCAGGTCTGCGCGTGTTCCGCAAGTCCGAGCTTGTGCCCTTCATTCCGCTTCTGCCGCAGAAGTTCTCCTTCACGACGACGATCACGC
>JAUIDM010000136.1 GCA_030428915.1 Alphaproteobacteria bacterium
ATGGCGAGAGCCGTAAGATCGAGTTCGACGATATCCTCGTCGCCGTGGGTCGGGCGGCGCGACTGAAAGGCTATGGGCTGGAGGAACTGGGGATCGAGACCGGCAAGGTGATCGAGACCAACGAATTTCTGGAAACCAAATATCCCAACATCCTCGCTGCGGGCGACGTGGCCGGGCCGTTCCAGTTCACCCATACCGCGTCCCATCAGGCCTGGTTCGCATCGGTCAACGCGCTTTTCGGCAAGTTCAAGCGGTTCAAGGCGGATTACCGGGTCATCCCCTGGGCAACCTTCACCGACCCGGAAGTCGCGCGGGTGGGGCTGAACGAACGGGAGGCGCGGGAGAAGGGCATTCCTTTCGAGGTCACGCGCTATGGCATCGACGACCTCGACCGGGCCATTGCCGACGGGTCGGCGCATGGTTTCGTGAAGGTGCTGACGCCGCCGGGCAAGGACACGATCCTCGGCGTCACGATCGCGGGCGAGCATGCGGGCGACCTGATGGCCGAGTTCGTTTTCGCCATGAAGCACGGGATGGGGCTGAACAAGATCCTGTCGACGATCCACATCTATCCGACGCTCGCCGAGGCCAACAAATTCGCCGCCGGGGAATGGCGCAAGGCGCATGTCAATGCGCGCGCGCTGAACCTGCTGGAACGGTTCCACACCTGGCGGAGGGGCTGAATGCTCGACCGCCTCCTGTTGCCCCTTGTTCGCGCCACGCTTGACGCGCCCGCCCGCGCATTGGTGGCGCGCGGCGTGAGCGCCGATCAGGTGACGCTGGCGGGGTTCGGGCTGGGGGTGCTCTCGATTGTCGCATTGGCGTTCGGGGCCTATGGCTTGGCCCTGCTTCTCATCCTTGCCAATCGCATCGCTGACGGGCTGGATGGGATCATGGCGCGGATGACCCGGCCAACCGACCGGGGGGCGTTCCTCGACATCGCGCTCGATTTCGTCTTTTATGCGCTTGTCCCCCTTGGCTTTGCCCTGGCCGATCCGGGCGCGAACGCGCTTCCCGCTGCCGCGCTGATCGCGAGCTTCGTCGGCACCGGGTCCAGCTTTCTCGCCTTCGCCTCGATCGCCGCCAGAAACGGCCTGTCCGCCGACGCCTATCCGACCAAGGGCATCTATTATCTCGGCGGGCTGACCGAGGGGACCGAGACCATCGCACTTTTCATCGCCATGTGCCTCTGGCCCGCCGCCTTTCCCGCGCTCGCGTGGCTTTTCGCCGCGCTTTGCGCGCTCACCACGCTGACCCGCTGGCATAAGGGTTGGCAGGCCTTTCAGAACAACTGACCTACAGGAGTATCCATGCGTCTTCCCCTTCTCGCCGCCCTTGCAACCGGCATCGCCCTTCCGGCCCTTGCCGATACCTGGGACGACACGGTCGCCGCGGCGCGCGGTCAGACCGTGTACTGGAACGCCTGGGGCGGGGATGAGCGCACGAATGACTTCATCGCCTGGGCGAGTCGCGAGTTGGAGGCCGAATACGGGGTCACCATCAACCAGGTGAAACTGACCGACACTGCCGAAGCCGTAACCCGCGTCATCGCCGAGAAGGCCGCGGGGCAGACCGAGGGCGGATCGGTCGACATGATCTGGATCAACGGCGCCAATTTCCTGTCGATGAAGGAACAGGGGTTGCTGCACGGACCATTCCTGATGGATCTGCCGAATGCGAAATATCTCGACCTGTCGGACGGATCCGCCGCAGTCGTGGATTTCACGATCCCGACCGAGGGTTATGAAAGCCCCTGGCGGCTGGCTAAATTCGTCCTCACCCATGACTCGGCGCGGGTGACCGAGCCGCCGAAGTCAATGGCGGCGCTTCTGGATTGGTCCAAGGCCAATCCCGGCCGTTTCACCCATCCGGCGGTGTCGAACTTCATGGGTGCGACCTTCCTGAAACAGGCCCTGATCGAACTGACGCCCGATGCAGGCGTACTTCAGACCGAGGCCAGCGACGAGGTTTTCGACGCGGCCACCGCGCCGCTCTGGGCGTGGTACGACGAATTGCGCCCGACCCTCTGGCGCGGGGGTGAGACGTTCCCCGAAAATGAAAGTGTGCTGCAGCAGATGCTGAACGACGGCGAGGTCGATTTCGCCATGGCCTTCGATCCGGCCGCCGCAGCCGCCGCTGTCGAGCGCGGGCTCTTGCCCGAAACGGTGCGCAGCTATGCCCCGGAAGGCGGGTCCATCGGAAATATCAGCTTCGTCGCCATACCCTTCAACGCCGCCCACAAGGAGGGCGCGATGGTGGTGGCGAACTTCCTGCTGGACCCGGCCACGCAGGCCCGGGCGCAAGATATCACGGTGCTCGGCAGCTATTCGGTTCTCGAACCGGCGAAGCTTGACGACGCGGCCAGGGCGGCCTTCGAGGCATTGCCGTCTTCGCCCGCTTTGCCCACGAACGAAGAACTTGGCCCCACCCTCAATGAACCGCATCCCAGCTGGATGACGCGCATCGCCGAGGAATGGGCGCGGCGCTACACCGAATGACAGCACCTGAAGGCCGCGCGCTTCGTCTTCTGGTTCTCGCCCTTGTCGCGGGCGGCCTCGTCTTGCCGATCCTGACGGGGCTGTGGGAAACGGCGCGGGCGGCTTTCGGCATCCTTCCTGCCATCGGCGCGGCGGAGTGGTCGCTTGACCCGTGGCGGCGGCTGTTTGCCCTGCCGGGATTCGGCACCAGCCTGATTCTGACGCTTTGGACCGGCTTCGCCTCCACCGCACTGGCGCTGGCGCTATCGGTCGGTTTCGCCTCCGCAATGTACGACCGGTTCGGTCTGAAGGGCGGCGCTCGGCTTCTGACGCCGTTCCTTGCCACGCCTCACGCCGCGCTCGCCATCGGGCTTGCCTTCCTCATCGCACCCTCGGGCTGGATCGCACGGATGATCAGTCCTTGGGCGACGGGCTGGGCCTTGCCGCCGGACGTGGCGAGTGTGAACGATCCGGCTGGACTGGCCCTGATCCTCGGGCTGCTGGTGAAGGAAGTGCCGTTCTTCCTCCTCGTGATCCTCGCGGCGCTCTCGCAATTGCCGGTAAGGCGGCACCTGTCGGCGGGCAGGGCGCTGGGCTACGGGCGGGGCGTGGTCTGGATCAAGGTGATCCTGCCCCAACTCTATCCGCTCATTCGCCTGCCGGTTTATGTGGTCCTCTCTTTCGCTCTGTCGGTCGTGGATATGGCGATCATCCTCGGCCCCTCGAACCCGCCGGTCCTGTCGGTCGCCGTGACCCGCTGGTTCCTTGCCGCCGATACCACGCTTATCCTGCCTGCCTCGGCTGCTGCCCTGCTGCAAAGCGCCGTCGTCATTGGCGGCATCATGCTCTGGTGGGGGGCGGAACGGCTTTGCGCGCGGCTCGGCCGCATCTGGATCAGGCGCGGCGGACGCGGTGTCTCGGCCGAGCCGGGGCTGATGGCGGCAGGGGGCGCGGTGCTGGTTCTGATGGTTCTGGGCGCGATGGCGCTCGTCTCGCTGCTGATCTGGTCTTTCGCATGGCGCTGGCCTTTCCCGAACGCGTTGCCCGAAAGCTGGAGCCTGAAGGCCTGGATGCGTCCCTCGGGCGGCTGGAACATGGCGCTGAAGAACACCCTGATCATCGGCGCCGCGACGACCGCGCTGTCGGTCGCGTTGGCCGTCGCCTGGCTTGAGGGCGAGGACCGCGCCCGCCTGCCGCGCGCGGGCTGGGCCGAGGCGCTGATCTACCTGCCGCTTCTGGTGCCGCAGATTGCCTTCCTTTACGGGCTCAACGTGGCTTTCCTGCGGGCAGGGATTTCGGGCGGCATGGTCGCCGTCATCTGGGCGCAGGCGCTCTTTGTCTTTCCCTACGTCATGATCGCGCTTTCCGACCAGTGGCGCGCGCTCGACCCGCGGCTTCTGCGCGCGGCGGCGGCCCTAGGCGCGGGGCCGGTCCGGCGGCTCGTCGCGGTCAAGCTGCCGATCCTTCTGCGCCCCCTGATGACCGCTGCGGCCATCGGCTTCGCGGTCTCGGTTGCGCAGTACCTGCCGACACTTTTCATGGGATCGGGGCGGGTCGCGACGCTGACGACCGAGGCGGTGACCCTGTCGTCGGGTTCTGACCGCCGGGTGACGGGCGTCTATGCGGTTCTGCAGGCCGCACTGCCCTTCGCGGTCTATGTGGCGGCTCTGGCCATGCCTGCTTTCCTCCACCGCCGTCGGGCGGGGCTGCAAGGTGCAGCAGCATGAGCGGACTGGAACTCCACGCCGTGACGATCCGCGCCGATGGCGCTTCCACACCGCTTTTCGCGCCGCTGTCGCTTTCGGTGCCGCCAAGCACCATCACGACCATCGTCGGCCCATCGGGCGTTGGAAAATCCACACTGATGGATTTCATCGGCGGGCATCTTTCGCGCGGCTTTCACGCCGCTGGTGCCGTGATTCTTGATGGCCGGGATGTTACCCGCCTGCCGGCAGAAAACCGTCGGATCGGGATCATGTTCCAGGATGCCGCACTCTTCCCGCATCTGTCGGTCGGCGACAACCTCGCCTTCGGTCTTGCCCACCACGTCAAGGGTCGTGCAGCACGGCGTCGCGCGGTCGATGCCGCGCTCGATCTGGCGGGGCTTTCGGGCTTTGCCGACCGCGATCCGGCCACGCTTTCGGGCGGCCAGCGCGCCCGCGCGGCACTGATGCGGACGCTTCTGGCGGAGCCTTGCGCGCTCCTGCTTGATGAGCCCTTCTCAAAGCTCGACCCCGATCTGCGCGCCGACGTCAGGCGTTTCGTTTTCGACCACATCCGCGACCGCGACATTCCGGTCCTGATGGTCACACATGACGAGGCCGATGCCGCAGCGGCAGGTGGGCCGGTCATTCGGCTGGGTGCGTGATCCCGGCGTGATTGGCCTCAGCCGACGCGCCTGCGCGCAGTCTGCCGTTCCTTTGGCCCGAAATGCGCCCTGAGGACCTGAAGCAGCCGCCGGTGCAGGGATCGGTGTCGGTTTCGGATATGGATACCGGCATAAACCGGCAGCAGGATCGGCGGCGCGTCGGCGACCAGACGGCAGGTGCCCGAACGTTGCAGTTTCGCGGCCGAGTCACGCAGCACGTAAGCGCTACCACCCATCTCCTCCAGCACCGATACCATCGCCGCGTTCTGGCCGATGGAAAGGCTGGTCTTGGCCAGCCCCGGCAAGAGGTTCGCATGGATCTGCGGCAGCGCGTCGGAGTAGTGCGGCATGATATAGGTCTCGCGACGGACGCCGCTCAGCCGATCGGTCTCGGTCGAGACCATCAGATAGCGGATCTCGCCCAGCGTCTCGAAGTAAAGGTCGGGGTGAAAGCGCGGGGTGAAGAGGATCGCGATATCCTCGATCCCGGTCGAGAGGTCGGAACTCATCTGCGCGGAATAGTCTGCCTCGAACAGAAAGGCGGCCTCTGGCAGGATCGCCCGGAACTCCCTGATCAGTTCGCTGAAATGAATGCCCACAAGGTCGGCCTGAATGCCGACCCGCACAGTGACCGCGCCGCTGCCCAGATCGCGGATCGCATTACGCGCTTCGGTCCAGTCATGTTGCAGGGTACGGGCATGGGGCACGAAGCGCAGGCCCTCGGTCGTCAGTTCGGTCCCCGCGCGCGACCGGATGAAAAGGCGGTGGCCAAGGGCGGTTTCCAACGTCTTCACCCGGCCCGAGACCGTCGATTGCGTGATGCCGAGTCTGTCGGCTGTACGGTTGAAACTGTGTGTATTGCAGAGGTCCAGGAAGGTTTCGATCAATTCGATCTGCATCAGAGGGTCAGCCCCTCGGGAAGATCGGCCAGCGCCGGCTTTACCCGCGCCAGCGTATCAAGGTCGCGGACCCATTCGTAATAGACACCCTTGACCGATGTCTCGACGATCCCGGCACCCCGCATCCGCGCCAGCCCGGACGCGTGGCAGGGCCCGGGCGATCCGCAGGCATCGGTTGCCGCCGCCACTGCAAATCCCGCCGCCTTGAGCCCCAGCGCCGACTGGGCGACGCAGACATCGGTTTCCAGCCCGCAAAGAACGGCCTGCCTGCGCCCGCTGGCATGCACCGCCGACAGAATATCCGCCTGCCCGGCCAGCCCGAAGAAACGCTTGTCATGAACCATCGTCCCCTCCGGCAGCGCGTCCCGCACCGCTGCCACTGGCGGGCCGTTCCGCGCGACATCCTCCGCCATGGCGATGACCGGAACGCCCAGCGCACCCGCCGCCCGGATCAGCCAGACGATGCGCGCGACGAGCGGCCCCGCCTGATCCGGTTCAAGCTTGTCCAGAAAGACCTGCTGCACGTCGATGACGCACAGGATACTGTCGTTCCGGTCGAAAAGCTCTGCGGTCATGTGATGCTCCTGATCGGAAATACCGATCAATAATGCACCACCTTGCGAATTGAAGGCAAGACGTCCTGCACCGATACTCCGCGCGAGGATCAGGGAGAGTGACATGGCCGGACTGCCTTCGACAGCGCGCGTGGTGATCATCGGGGGCGGCGCTGTCGGCGTCTCATCCCTCTATCATCTTGCCAAGGCTGGATGGACCGATTGCGTGCTGCTGGAAAAGAACGAACTGACCGCTGGTTCGACCTGGCACGCGGCGGGTAACGTGCCGACCTTCTCGACCTCGTGGTCGATCATGAACATGCAGCGCTATTCGACCGAGCTTTATTCGCGCCTCGGGGCCGAGGTCGACTATCCGATGAACTACCATGTCACCGGCTCGATCCGTCTCGCACACAGCAAGGAGCGGATGCAGGAGTTTCAGCGCGCCAAGGGCATGGGCCTCTATCAGGGCATGAACCTCGAGGTGTTGGGCGTTGACGAGATCAAGGGAAAGTATCCCTTCATCGAAACCCACGATCTGGCAGGCGCGCTCTATGACCCGGCCGATGGCGATATCGACCCCGCGCAGCTGACCCAGGCTTTGGCCAAGGGCGCGCGCGACTTGGGGGCGAAAATCCTGCGACACACGCCTGCAACCGGTGTCAGCCGCGAGAACGGCGAATGGATCGTCCATACCGAAAAGGGCGATATTCGCTGCGAATACGTCGTCAACGCGGCGGGCTACTATGCCCAGAAGGTCGGCGAGTGGTTCAAACCCTATGGCGGGCGCACCGTGCCGATGATGGTGATGAGCCACCAATATGTGCTGACCGAGCAGGTGCCGGAGATCGAGGCATGGTCGAAGGAAGTCGGCCACAAGCTGCCGCTTTTGCGCGATGTGGACGTGTCCTATTACCTGCGCCAGGAAAAGAACGGCTTCAACATCGGCCCCTATGAGCCGAACTGCAAGGCGCACTGGGTCAACCCGTCCGACCCGATGCCGGACGATTTCTCGTTCCAGCTTTACCCAGACGATCTGGACCGGATCGAAGAGATCGTGGCGGATGCGATGGAGCGGGTGCCGCTTGCCGGCACGGCTGGCATCAGCCGTATCATAAACGGGCCCATCCCCTACGCCCCCGACGGCAACCCGCTGATCGGTCCGATGCCCGGTGTGCCGAACGCGTTCGAGGCCTGCGTCTTCACCTTCGGCATCGCCCAAGGCGGCGGGGCGGGCAAGGTGCTGGCCGAATGGATAACCGAAGGCTGCACGGAATGGGATATGTGGTCCTGCGATCCGCGCCGCTACACCGATTATACCGACCGCGAGTACTGCATCGAAAAGGGCAAGGAAGTCTACGGCAACGAATACGCGATGCACTTCCCCTGGCATCGCTGGCCCGCCGCGCCCGACCGCAAGGTTTCGTCGGTTCATGACAAGGTCAAGGAACTCGGCGGTCAGATGGGCGCCTATAACGGCTGGGAACGGGCCAACTGGTTCGCGCAACCGGGCGACGATACGTCCGAGGAAGCGACCCATACCTGGGGCCGCTCCGGTCCGTGGGAACAAAGGATCAAGGAGGAATGCGAGGCGGTGCGCGACGCGGTCGGCGTTCTGAACCTGCCAGGCTTCTCGCGTTTCTGGGTGCAGGGCGAGGGCGCGGACGACTGGCTGCGCGGCTTCTGCACAGGCGGCATTCCGAAGGTCGGGCGGATCGGTCTCATCTATGTCGCCGACAAACGGGGCCGTATCCTGACCGAGCTTTCGTGCGTGCGGCTTGCGGAAAACAGCTTTGTCCTGATCACGGCGGCGACCGCGCAGTGGCATGATGGCGAACTGATCCGCAATTCGGTGCCCGAGGGCGTGACGGTGCGCGAAACCACGACGGAACGCGATTGCCTGATCATCGCCGGGCCGAAATCGCGCGATCTGCTGGCGGGTATCTCGGATGCCGACCTCTCCATGGGCTGGCTCACGCATCAGCACGCGACCGTCGCGGGCAAGAAGGCCTTCCTGATCCGCGTCTCCTTCGCGGGCGAGCTGGGATGGGAGGTCCATGCCGAGAACGACGACATGCCCGCGATCTATGACGCGGTGCTGGCAGGGGGCGCGAAACCCTTCGGCATGTGGGCGCTGAATTCCTTGCGCATCGAAAAGGGCTACCGCGCCTGGAAGGGCGACCTTTCCACCGACTATTCGCTGCTGGAAGGCGGCTTGGAACGGTTCGTCAGGTTCGACAAGCCGCAGGACTTCACCGGCAAGGCCGCCCTCCTGGCCGAAAAACAGCGGGGCGTGAAGAAGAGCTTCGTGACGCTGATCGTCGATGCGAAAGATTGCGACGCGCCCTACATGTCGACGCTCTGGCACGACGGCAAGGTCGTGGGCGAAACCACATCGGGCGCCTGGGGCTACCGCGTGAACGCGTCGGTCGCACTCGGCATGGTGCGCACTGATCTGGCGGTTCCGGGGACCGAGCTGGAGGTGGAAATCTACGGCGAACGCTGCCGCGCAGTGGTGCAGCCAGACCAGCCGCTCTGGGATCCAGCAAACGACCGGATCCGGGCCTGAACCATCCTGCGGAAGGAAGGCGCGATGTCGATCCCGGCCAGAATGAGCGGCGTGTGGCTGACGGGTCATGGCGGCCCGGAGATGCTCGTCTGGTCGGACGAGATTCCGGTGCCACGCCCCGGCAAGGGTGAGGTGCTGGTCAAGGTTCTGGCCGCCGGGGTGAACCCGACCGACATCAATACCCGCGTCGGCTGGTATGCCCGCGATGACGACGCCGAGGGCGGCGGATGGGGGGGAGCGCTTCAGTTTCCCCGCGTCCAGGGCGGCGACCTTTGTGGTCGCGTCGTGGCGCTTGGCGAGGGTGTCGAAGATCTTGCGATCGGCGCGCGGGTGATCTGTCCGGTAAATCAGGCTGAACCGACCCCGGACAACCCGATGGGCTTCGTGGCGATCGGTTCGGAATATGACGGCGCTTTCGCCGAATTTTGCCGCGTGCCGTCCCGCCATCTCCACGACGTGACGGCCTCACCCCTGTCGGATACCGAGATCGGCGCGATGCCCTGCGCCTATGGTACGGCGCACAACCTGCTGACACGCTCTGGCATCGCTTCGGGAGAGCGCGTGCTGATCACCGGGGCGTCGGGAGGCGTCGGATATGCCGCCGTGCAACTGGCTCTTATGCGCGGGGCAAAGGTGACGGCGCAGTGCTCGGCTGCCAAGTCGGCACATGTTAGGGAGACCGGGGCCACGGTGATCGAGCGCGAGGCCGACCTTGAGGCCGCATCATTCGACGTGGTGATCGACATCGTCGGCGGCCCGCGCTGGATGGAGCGGCTGGACGCATTGCGCCCTGGCGGCCGCTACGCAACATCTGGCGCGATCGCGGGGCCGATGGTCGAGGCGGACCTGAGGACGATCTATCTGCATGACCTGACGATCTTCGGCTGTACGCACCAGTCGCGCGATACCTTCGCGGAACTCGCGGCGATCATCAATTCCGGTGCGGTGCGCCCACTTGTCTCAAAGACTTACCCCCTGCGCGACATTGCCGCCGCGCAGGACGACCTTCAGTCGGGCAGATATCCCGGCAAAATCGTGCTCATCCCCTAGGAGAAGACTTCCATGACCCAGCTTCCCGCAAAGGCCCGCGTCATCATCATCGGCGGCGGCGTCGTCGGCTGCTCGGTGGCCTATCACCTGACCAAGCTCGGCTGGAAGGATGTCGTCCTGCTGGAACGCAAGCAGCTGACCTGCGGCACGACCTGGCACGCGGCGGGTCTGATCGGCCAGCTGCGCGCTTCGGCCAACATGACCAAGCTCGCGAAATACTCCGCCGACCTTTATGGCGGGCTGG
>JAUIDM010000522.1 GCA_030428915.1 Alphaproteobacteria bacterium
ACGGGTGCCGGGGCAGGGTCCTGCACTGGGCTTCCTCTCGCTTGGTCATGTTGTGCCGATGGCGGCGTTCCTGCCCAGAGCGCAACGGCTGAGGGGCGATCTGGCCTATCTCTCCGCGCGGGACGAGATAACATGGGTCGACGTGACCGCGCCGGGCGATGGCTGCGCTTTCGCGCTTTGCGATCCGGTCAGTGTCACCGGGGTGGCGCCGCCGGACAAATGCTGGCCACTGGTGATTTCTGCGGCCTTCACCCAGACTCTGAGCCCCGCGCGCTGGCAGGAACTGAGGCGGCGCTTTTTCCGGCTGCATTTCCAGTATCTCTGCGCCTTCGACCGGCCGGGGGATTACGATTATTTCCGCATCACCGCTGGACCCCAGACACTAGCGGTGCGATTTGCCGGACGGCCGCCGTCGAACAGCCGGATCGAACGGGTGGCGAACCCGTTCCGCGATGTCGCATGATCGCGCCGAAACCGCCCTCTCGCCCCGACCGCGTTTCGCTATGGCGCCATCTCAGGCTGTTCCGGCAGGACATCCTGTCGGCGCAGCCGGCCAGGCTCTACCGCGCCTGGATGGCAGAGTTTCGCACTCCGTTCTTTCGTTCCTATCTTTGCAACGATCCGGCGCTGATCGACCGTGTCCTCAAGGAGAAGCCCGCCGATTTTCCCAAATCCGATCGCGTGCGCGAGGGGCTGGCGCCGCTTCTTGGCCGCTCGGTTTTCGTTACCAACGGCGCGGAATGGGCGCGCCAGCGGCGGATCATCGATCCGGCCTTTGCCGGAGGGCGGCTACATCAGAGTTTTCCGGCGATGCTGGCGGCGGCTTGCGCGGCGCGGGACCGGCTGGCGGATCGCGCGGGGCAGGTGGTGGAGATCGAGGAGATGGCAAGCCATGCCGCCGCCGACGTGATCTTTCGCACGCTCTTTTCAATCCCGATCGAGGATGTCGTTGCGACTCGCACCTTCGACGCGTTCCGGCGTTATCAGCGCACCCAGCCCTTGCTGAACATCGCTGCCTTCCTGCCCCTGCCGCGCTGGATGCCGCGCTTTCACCGCCCCGCCGTCCGCCACGCGGCCGAAGAAATCCGCGCGTTGATCACGGGACTGACAGAGGAGCGCAAGGCGGCTATCGCGGCGGGGACCGCACCGCAGGACCTTGCGACAAAGATCATGACGACACCCGATCCTGAAACCGGCCAGTTCTTCGATGCCGCCGAGATGGTCGATCAGGTCGCGATCTTCTTCCTCGCGGGCCATGAGACTTCGGCCTCGGCGCTGGCCTGGGCGCTCTATCTTCTGGCGGCATCGCCCGACCATCAGGAGAGGGTGGCAGACGAGGCGCGGGCGACGCTGGGGGAGTCCCCGAAATTCACTGATGTCGCGCGGCTGAAATTCACCCGCGATGTCTTTCGCGAGACGATGCGGCTTTATCCTCCGGTGCCGATGATGGTGCGCGAGGCGCGCTGCCCGGTCCGGTTCCGCGACCGCGACGTGCGGGCAGGCAGCCAGATCGTCCTCAGTCCCTGGCATGTTCATCGCCATGAACGGCTGTGGGACCGTCCCGATGTCTTCGATCCGGACCGATGGCAGGACACGGTTGTCCGCGATAGCGCCAGAAAGGCTTTTCTGCCGTTTTCGGCGGGCCCGCGTGTTTGCCCGGGCGCCGGTTTTGCAATGATCGAGGGGCCGCTGCTTCTGGCGGCTCTTGTCCGCGATTTCGTATTCTCGAGAAGCAATGAAACAGAGCCTGTCCCGGTCGCCCATCTGACCGTACGGTCGCAATCCGGCATTCGCCTGACAGTGACGGAGCGCCGTTGATCGATCCGCCCGCGACGCGTGAAACCACTTTGGGTTGTAGCTAGGCGCAAATGCCAATCTGAATGACACTATGCGTCTTAGCCCCAGTATGGATCTGAGATCGACGATAACGGAGGTTGCGTGGTGATCAGTCGTGAAACATCGACGAAATTGGGGCAATGTATGCACTATTTTTCGTGCAAGCGGAAATCCGCCGAAAGTGACGCAACGTCATATGTCTCAA
>JAUIDM010000137.1 GCA_030428915.1 Alphaproteobacteria bacterium
CCAGTTGCCGGGTTCGGAGAGCATGATCTCTTCCATCACCGACATCAGCCGGCCTTTCGGCGGATGGCCGTCCAGTACGTCGGCAATGGCGTCGAGGGCGTAAACCGCCTCGCGCAGGGCAAATGTCAGCCATGGCCCGACTTTGAGAATAGCAAACCCGTTCGAGACGAGCGACTTCAGCCCGTCCGGGGTCTGGTAATCGGTCGAATGCGCCTCGAACACGATGTTGGGATAGGCGGCGAGTGCGGCAGTCAGAGCCTTTGCCTTTGCCGCATCGAAGTGAATGACGTCCGCATGACCGAATTCGACACCCGGCTGCACCACCATCGCGATGACCCGGGAAAACGCGTCACTTAGTCCTCGGGCCGTAAATGCGGATCGGTGTACATCATAGGTTCGGGTTACGGCCGCTGGTGCCGTCAGGTCCAGATGGTCGAGTTTGTGGGTCGCGCCGCCGGGAACAGGAACCTCGGTTCCGATCACGTAGACAGGCCGTAATCCCTTGGCCTTGCCTTCGGCCATCTCGGCCAGACGCGCCGCGCGCTTGGCCGTCTCGTCGTCGCCGAGGGCAACCGGCTCTCCCCGGCAACCCATGGAGGTGTCGAGATGCAGCTTGGTAAAGCCTGCACCGGCATAGGCCGCGATCATGGCGTCCGCCTTTGACATCGCCTCTTCGGCCGGCAGGTGTTTCCACGGGTTGGGTCCAAGGTGGTCGCCGCCAAGCACGATCTTGGCGGTGTCCAGCCCGACCTTGCCCGCAATGCCTTCGACGAAGTCGCGGAATGCAGCCGGTGTCATGCCTGTATAGCCGCCATCCTGGTTGACCTGGTTGCAGGTCGCTTCGATCAGGACGGGCACGTCCCGGTCCCTGGCCATCCGCAATGCTGCCTCAATGACCACCGGATGGGCAGAGCAAACCGAAGTGATCCCCCGGGGATTACCGCGGTGGTAGGCCTCCGGGATGGACAGAAGCGGATGGGTCATGCAATCGGGCCTTCGGTTGTCCGGATGAAATCTTGCAGCTTATCGAGCGTCGCGGTGCCTTCCATCGGCCCTCGTTTCGTAACGGCCAATGCGCCGCTTGCCGCGGCAAAACGCAGCGCGTCGGACGCCGGAAGGCCGCGCAACCAGAGCACGGTGAACGTCGCACCGAAACAGTCGCCTGCACCTGTCGGGTCGGTTTCTGTGACGGCGAATGCGTCTGCCGATACCGAGCCGTGTCTGTCGTGATAGCTTGCGCCTGCCGCGCCGCGTTTGTGGACGATGGCCCGCACGCCGCGTCCGAGCAGTTCGGCAATTGCAGCGTCCGCCGTGTCGGCATCGGTCAGCAGGGTAAGCTCATCGCCGCTTGGCAGATAGAGATCGGTCAGCGCGACCATGCGCGACATGGCCCCGGCAATGTCGCTCGCGGCAAGTATTTCGCGCCGGAGGTTGGGGTCAAAGGATATTGTTCCACCCCGTCCACGTACCGATTCTGCCGCTTTCAGATTGGCCTCGACGAATTCAGGGCTTGAGAGGGAAGAACCCATGATGTGCAGATGGTCTGCGTTGCCGATCAGAGCTTTGACCGCTGCCGTCTCATGCAGATGACCGGCTGCGCTGTGGCGGATGTTGAATACGAAGTCGCGGTCGCCGTTCTTGCGGTAGCGAACAAAGGCGCTGCCGGTCGGACGGGCCTTGTCAATGAAGACGCCCGAGATATCCACGCCGTCACTGCGGAGCCGGTCAAGGTTGATCTGTCCGAAATCGTCATCCCCGACCGCCGAGACAATCGAAACGGGCTGCCCCAGCCTGGCTGCCTGATCCGCGAATATTGCAGGGGCACCGGACGGGAAAGGCCCGGTCAGCGGCTGCACGTCGCGAAAGCCGTCGCCAGTCGTGTCGGCCATGATCTCGACCAGGATCTCCCCGATCACCACGACTTTTTTCATTGAGGGTCGTCCCGCGCTTGTGTCTGGCGACCGGCCCCACGCCGTTCGGGCAGGATGAGGGCAGAAAGCGCCACATTTTTCTTGACCGTCGCTTACAGGGAGCCCTAATGTCAAGATAAAATTGTACGCGCGTAAATAAATGAGACCTAAACGCGCCCGCAGCACTCGGTATGGGCGCGAGCGTGGAAAGGAAAGCGCCAGATGTCGGGCAAAAAAATCCGGACCATGGAGGAGTTCTCGAAGCTCAGCGGTATCTCGCGGCCGACTTTGTCCAAGTATTTCCATGACCCGGCCAGCGTACGCAAGACGACCCGGGCCCGTGTCGAGGTGGCGCTGGAAGAATACGATTACCGGCCAAATATCTTTGCCATCAACCAGAACCGCAAACTGACCAAGACCATTGGCATCCTGGTGCCCTATCTTGCCGATCCGTTCTTCGCGGAAATCGTGCGCCTGATAGAACGGCAGTGCATCGACGCCGGCTACTGGCCCATCGTTTTCAGCGCGCATGGTGAAAAGTCGTTAGAAAACAATGCACTGGCGACATTGAGCTCGCTCCGCCCGGCGGGTGCCCTGATCGCCCCGCTTGGCCGCAGTTCCGACCTTGACGTCGTTCGGCGGTTTACAGAGGAAGTGCCAACCGTTGTGTTCGACAGCAATGTTCGTGTCGGTAAGGCCTTCGTGGGTTCGAACAACTTTCAAAGCATCCCGCTGGTCGTCGACTATCTCTGCAGAACCGGCGAGCCCCCGTGCTTTCTCGAGATGCCGCCCGTCAATCCAAATGCCAACAAACGGCGGGAGGCCTATTGTCAGGCAATGGAGCGTCTCGGGCACGATCCGAAAGTGATCCAGGTCGCTGGCGGCGATTGGGGCTTCGAGCGAATCGGCCTTCGGGAGGGTACGAGGCTTATCGAAGCGCGCAGTCTGCCTACGAATACGATCCTTTGCAGCAATGACCGGCTTGCTATCGGCCTTTTGGCGGCGGCTTATGAAAAAGGGATGCGGGTGGGGCACGGACCCGGATGCGCCTTGCGGATCGCCGGTCATGACGACCACCCCTGGGCACAGTTTACCTGCCCCCCTTTGACCACAGTTTCACAGGATTACAAAGCCATAGCTGAACGCAGCGTGAAAATCCTGTTCGGTATCATCGACGGAACCGACATACCGGAGGAGCGAACGGAAACGCTTTTTGACGGCAGGCTGATGCTGCGGTCATCTGCCTGAGGTTGTAGACACTAAGTTTACGCGCGAAAAAAAATTTGACACGCGCGTTTGCGTAAGGGTACTTCTTGACCTGCAGGAACTTTCAAGCCGCATCCTAAAATCCAAGGGGGGAAATCGGATGAAACTGAAGAGTGCTTTGATCGGCGCGACGGCTCTCGTTGCGGTCGGGGCGACCGCCGCGACGGCGGAAGAGATCACAGTGGCGACCGTGAACAACGCGGACATGATCGTCATGCAGGGTCTTGCCCCGGAATGGGAACAAGCCACCGGCAACACGATCAACTGGGTTGTTCTTGAGGAAAACGTGCTCCGCCAGCGGACCACGCAGGACATCTCCACCAATGGCGGTTCGTTCGACATCGTGTTCATTGGTGCTTATGAGGCGCCGATCTGGGGTGCCAACGGCTGGCTCGTCCCATTGAACGACTTCGGCGATGACCCGGACTACGACCTAAATGATATCTTCCAACTCGTCCGCAACGGTCTGTCGGACACCGAAGGCAACCTCTACGCGGTGCCTCTCTATTCCGAGACGTCGTTCACTTTCTACCGGACGGACCTGTTCGAAAAGGCCGGTGTCGAAGCACCGACGGAACAGATTACCTATACTGCATTTGCCGAAATGGTGTCCAAGCTTCACGACCCCGACAATGGCGTCTATGGCACCTGCCAGCGGGGCAAGGCCGGCTGGGGTGAGAACATGGCGTTCATCGGCCCGCTCGCCAATGCCTTCGGCGCGCGCTGGTTCGACATGGACTGGCAGCCGCAGCTCGACTCGCCCGAGTGGAACGCGGCGATCACCTACTATGTCGACCTCATGACCAACTACGGACCTCCGGGCGCCACCGCCAACGGCCACAACGAAAACCGTGCCCTGTTCGCAGATGGAAAATGCGCGACCTGGGTCGATGCGACATCCGCCGCGAACGCGATCAAGAATCCGGCGAACTCCAAGGTCGCGGACGTCACGGACTTCTTCCAGGCACCTAAAGAGGTGACGTCGAACGGCACCGGCTGGTTCTGGTCGTGGGCGCTTGCCATCCCGGCAAGCTCGCAGAAGGTTGACACCGCGAAAGACTTCCTGAAATGGGCAACCTCGAAGGAATACTTCCAGAAGGTTGGCGAAACCGAAGGCTGGGTTGCCGTGCCGAGCGGTACGCGTCAGTCGATCCACGAAGACCCGCGGCTTCTCGAGGCGGCGCCCTTTGCCGAGACCATCAAGAACGCGATCTTCTCGGTCGATCCGGCTAACCCGACCAAGGATCCGGTTCCCTATACCGGCGTCCAGTTCGTCGCGATCCCTGAATTCCAGGGCATCGGCAACTATGTGGGGCAGCAGATTTCTGCGGCGCTCGCCGGTCAGCAGTCGGTGGAAGAGGCTCTGGCGAACAGCCAGCAGTTCGCGGTCCGTGAAATGACCAAGGCCGGTTACATCAAGTAACGATTTCCCAGGTCGGACCGGGGATCTCGTGCCCCGGTCCGCGTCGGCCGCCCTGGTTCTGACCCGTCAACATTTTGGCAAGGGCCCGTCACCGGCTTTTCCTTGAATGCTGACACGCAATTCCCCGGAGGAGGGTAAAGCGATGGCAACAAAAGCATCCCGTTCCGCTGCACGATTGATGATTTCGCCCGCCGTATTGTTGTTGCTGGGTTGGATGATCGTGCCGCTGGTCATGACCGTCTACTTCTCGTTCCTGCGCTACAATCTTCTGTCGCCCGGCGCCACACCATTTGCGGGATGGGAGAATTACTACTGGTTCATCACCGATCCGAGCTTCAAGGCCGCGGTCGTCAACACGCTTCTGCTGGTCGGAGGTGTTCTGGCGATCACGACGATCGGCGGCCTGTTCGTGGCCATTCTGCTGGACCGTCCCATGTTCGGCACGGGCCTGATCCGCATCATGGTCATCGCGCCGTTCTTCGTGATGCCGACGGTGTCGGCGCTCGTGTGGAAGAACATGTTCATGAATCCCGTGAACGGCATATTCGGACGCATGGCCGCCACGTTTGGCTTTCAGCCGGTGGACTTTTTCGGCCAGTATCCGTTGGCATCGATCATCTTCATCGTGTCGTGGACATGGCTGCCATTCGCCACGTTGATCCTGCTGACGGCCTTGCAATCTCTGGATCAGGAGCAGCTGGAAGCTGCCGAGATGGATGGCGCCGGATGGTGGTCGCGGTTCTTCTTCATCATGCTGCCGCATCTCGCCCGCGCGATCACCGTCGTCATTCTTATCCAGACCATCTTCCTGCTGTCGATCTTTGCGGAGATTCTGGTGACGACGAACGGTGGCCCAGGCACGTCGACCACGACCCTGACCTACCTGATCTATGTCTCGTCCCTGCTGCAGTTCGACGTCGGAATGGGCAGCGCCGGCGGCGTCATCGCCATCATTCTCGCCAATATCGTCGCAGTGTTTCTCATGCGGATGATCGGCAAGAACCTGGACGCCTGAGGGGGAAACCATGGCACGCGCAGTCTCGACCCGAACCAAGACGTTCAACACCGTCATCGCCGGAACGATCGGCTTCCTGATGTTCTTTCCAATTCTCTGGATCGTCATCCTGTCGTTCAAGGCGGAGGAGGATGCCATCCGGGCACCGCTCGAGGTCTTGTTCGGCAGTGCATGGACAACGGAGAGTTATGGCACGGTTCAAGCCCGATCCGACTATTTCAAGCACTTCTCCAACTCGGTCATCATCTCGGTCGGCTCGACCATCCTGGGCCTCTTGATCGCGATCCCCGCCGCGTGGTCCATGGCGTTCGTGCCATCCAAGCAGACCAAGAACGTGCTGATGTGGATGCTGTCGACGAAGATGTTGCCGCCGGTCGGCGTTCTGGTCCCGATCTATCTGGTGTTCCGGGATTTCGGACTTCTCGACAGCCGGATCGGATTGACCTTGGTTCTGACGCTGATCAACCTGCCGATCATCGTCTGGATGCTCTACACCTATTTCCGGGAAATTCCGGGGGAAATCCTGGAAGCCGCGCGAATGGACGGCGCCACGTTGCGCGAGGAGATTCTCTACGTTCTGGCCCCGATGGCGGTTCCGGGAATGGCATCGACGGTGCTTCTCAACATTATCCTGGCCTGGAACGAGGCGTTCTGGACGATCAACCTGACGGCTGCGAACGCGGCCCCGCTGACCGCCTTCATCGCCAGCTATTCCAGCCCCGAGGGATTGTTCTACGCCAAGCTCAGCGCGGCCTCCGTCATGGCGATTGCGCCGATCCTGATCATGGGCTGGTTCAGCCAGAAGCAACTCGTCAGAGGCCTGACCTTCGGCGCAGTGAAATAAGGAACAAGGGCATGGGACGCATACAGCTCAAGCAGGTTCAGAAGAAGTTCGGCGATGTGGAGGTGATCCCGCCGCTGGATCTCAGCATCGAAGACGGCGAATTCGTTGTGTTCGTTGGTCCGTCAGGTTGCGGGAAGTCAACACTCCTGCGTCTGATTGCGGGTCTGGAAGATACTACGTCGGGGAGCATCGAGATCGACGGGAAGGACGCGACCGATACGCCGCCCGCAAAACGCGGGCTGGCCATGGTCTTTCAGTCCTACGCGCTTTATCCGCATATGTCGGTGCGCAAGAACATCGCCTTTCCGATGCGCATGGCCAAGATCAGCGAGGACGAGCAGAACCGCCGGATCGAGGCGGCGGCCAGATCGCTGAATCTGACGGACTATCTGGACCGCAAGCCCGGCCAGCTCTCGGGCGGTCAGCGCCAGCGCGTGGCGATCGGCCGCGCCATCGTGCGTGAACCTGCGGCATTTCTGTTCGACGAACCACTTTCGAACCTCGACGCCGCCTTGCGGGTCGGCATGCGCATGGAAATCTCCGAGCTTCACAAGAAGCTAGACACGACGATGATCTATGTGACGCATGACCAGGTCGAAGCCATGACGATGGCGGACAAGATTGTCGTCTTGCAGGCCGGCGTCATAGAGCAGGTCGGCAGTCCGCTGGAACTGTATCGCACACCACGAAACCTCTTCGTGGCGGGGTTTATCGGCAGTCCCAAGATGAACTTCATTGAGGGTGACGAGGCCACGAAACATGGCGCCCAGACAATCGGGATCAGGCCGGAACATATCGACGTCTCTACCACGGACGGCAAGTGGCAGGGCAAGGTTGGCGTGGCAGAACATCTGGGCTCTGACACGTTCATTCACATACATGGCATCCCGGGATGCGACCCGATGACCGTACGAGCGCCCGGTGATGTTGCTGTAAAACATGGCGATGCCGTCTTTTTGACGCCCAACGCCGCTTATATCCACAAGTTTGACAAGCAGGGGCTTCGCATAGCGTGAAACGACTTGAGGGAAAAATCGCGCTCATCACCGGCGGGGCGCGCGGGATCGGACGCGCGATATGCGAGGCCTATGCGCGCGAGGGCGCAAGGGTTGTCGTTGCCGATTTACGGGAGAATGACGCCCGGGAAACGGCCGAGGCGATCGGCGGCATGGCGGTGGCGATGAACGTCGCCGACATCGGGTCCATCCAGGCGGGTGTTGCCCTTGTGGAAGAGACCTGGGGCGGGATCGACATCCTCGTCAACAATGCGGGCATCTTCAACATGGCATCGCTCGACAGGATCACGATGGATGACTACCGCCGCCAATACGACGTGAATGTTGGCGGCACGATTTTCGCTTGTCAGGCGGTCGTGCCCGCAATGAAGAAGCGGGGTGGCGGCGTGATCGTGAACTTCGCCAGCCAGGCCGGGCGCCGGGGCGAGGCAAACATCACGATCTACTGCTCCACAAAGGCGGCCGTTATCTCCATCACGCAGTCGCTGGCGCTTGAATTGGCCGCCGACAATATCCGGGTGAACGCTATCGCACCCGGTGTGATCGACACGCCGATGTGGGATACCGTGGACGCGCTGTTCGCAGAATATGAAAACAAACCGATAGGACAGAAGAAACGCGAAGTGGGCGAGGCGGTGCCACTGGGTCGTATGGGCGATCCGGCCGACATCGCCGACCCGTGCGTATTCCTTGCTTCTGACGCGGCGCGGTACATCACGGCGCAGACACTGAACGTGGACGGCGGGAACTGGATGAGCTGATGTCCGATCTCGTGAAACTGTCCGACGCCAATCTGACGAAGTTGTCAAAGCGCGTGGCGGTGCCGACCTATGACCGGTCGCAGCTTCGCCCCGGCATAGTCCATATCGGATTGGGAAATTTTCACCGCGGACATCAGGCGTGGTATCTGCATCGGTTGATGCAGCAGGGCAGGGCGCTCGACTGGGCGATCATCGGCGCTGGCGTTCGGTCCTATGACGAGACACAGCGCCAGAAGCTGGCCTCGCAGGACTATCTGACCACGCTGATTGAACTGGACCCGTCCGGCAGCAGCGTTGAGGTCGTGGGATCGATGATCGATTACGTCCCGGTTGCCGAGGGCAACGGCCCCCTGATCGCATGCATGGCTGATCCGGCGATCCGCATCGTGGCGATGACCGTGACGGAAGGTGGCTACTACATCAATTCCTCTTCCAAATCGTTTGACGCTGCGCATCCGGATATCCTTCATGACGCGGCCAATCCGGCCACCCCGCGTACCGCCTTTGGCGCCATTGTTGCGGCGCTTGGCAGGCGTCGTGCGTCGGGCGCTGGGCCGGTCACGCTGCAAAGCTGCGACAACGTACAGGGAAACGGCGCCATCCTGCGCCAGACCGTTCTGTCGCTGGCCCGGCTTTCCGACCCAAGCCTTGCCGACTGGATTGACGCGACCTGCAGCTTTCCCAATGCGATGGTCGATTGCATCGTTCCTGCAACCGGTCCCCGAGAGCTGGAACTGGTGCGTGAACACGGCATCGACGACGCGGTACCGGTCACGCATGAGAATTTCCGGCAATGGGTTGTCGAAGATGATTTTTGTGCCGGCCGCCCCCCGCTGGAAGAGGTTGGTGTCACCTATTCAGACAATGTTCATGCCTATGAAACCATGAAGCTGCGTCTGCTCAACGCAAGCCACTCGGCAATTGCGGAAGCAGCACAGATCCTTGGGATCGAGACCATCGCAGGCTGCATGTCGCATCCCGTGATTTCGGGCTACCTGAGGAAATTGGCGACCGAAGAGATCGCACCAACCGTCAAACCTGTGCCCGAATTCCAACCGCTTGCCTACGCCGATCTGATCATGGCGCGGTTTGCGAATCCGAAGATCCTCGACACCACGCGCCGGGTCGCGGCAGACGGGGCGTCAAAGCACCCCGGGTTCATTCTGCCGATTCTGAAGGATCAACTGGCGGCCGGCCGCTGCATCGAAGGCCTTGTCCTGGTTGAAGCGGTTTGGGCGCGAATGTGTGAAGGTACGCGCGAGGATGGCAGTTCGATAGAGGTCAATGAGCCGAACTGGGACAGGCTCGCCGCCGCGGCGAAAGCCTCAAGAGAGGATCCTCAGGTCTGGCTGGACCAAGCTGATTTTTATGGCGACCTTGGCCGGAACGACGTGGTGCGCGACCGTTTTCGGCAATGGCTGACCATGATCTGGTCCGATGGGCTGGAGGCATCGCTTCGCGCTTACCTGCAAGGATCGTAGATGCAATCCGTCGTCATCACCGGCAAGAACGAGGTCTGCTTCACCACGCTTGCGGACCCAACGCCCGGTCCAGGCGAGGTCGTCATAGAAGTCAGGGCAAGCGGCATTTGCCATACAGATTACGAAGTTCTTAAGGACAATTACGGAACCGGCGCGTTTACGGTCGTGCCGGGGCATGAATATGCGGGTGTCGTCGTTGAAACCGGGCCCGGTGTGTTGGGAGTGGTTCAAGGCGACCGTGTTGCGGTCGATCCCAATTTCGAATGCGGCACGTGCCGCGCATGCCGACGCGGCTGGGCGCATCTGTGTGAGCGACTGGGGGCCTATGGCGTCACGCAGCATGGCGGTTTCGCCGAGTTAAGTGTTGTCTCCGCCGCGAACGTACATCCCGTCGGCGGCATGAGCTTCAC
>JAUIDM010000523.1 GCA_030428915.1 Alphaproteobacteria bacterium
CAATTCGGACCTGCTGTCCGGCGACACGGCGGCAGAGATGCGCAGGCGGCGGCCCGACATGATCTTTGCCGATGTGCCCGACCGGGCGCATGTTCCCTTTCTCGACGAACCGCAGGCGCTTGACGCGCTGAAGGCCTGGCTGGAGATGCTATGAATATCGGCATGATTGAAGCCGCCGCCGACCGGCTGAAGGGCGTCGCGCTGCGCACCCCACTCCTCTCCTCGCCCTTCCTCGACGAGATCGCCGGACGGCGGATCTTCGTGAAGGCCGAATGCCTGCAACATACCGGCTCGTTCAAGTTCCGGGGCGGCTGGTCGGCTGTATCTGCCCTGTCGATGGAGGATCGGGCGCGTGGCGTCATCGCCTTTTCGTCCGGCAATCACGCGCAGGGCGTGGCGTTGGCCGCACGTCGCCATGGCGCGCCCTGTGTCATCCTGATGCCCGCCGACGCGCCGCGTGTGAAGATCGACAACACCCGCGCGCTCGGGGCTGAGGTCGTGCTTTACGACCGTGCCACCGGCGACCGCGACGCCATCGGCGCGGCATTGGCCGAGGATCGCGGTCTGACCCTGATCAAACCCTTCGACGAACCTCAGGTGATCGCCGGTCAGGGCACGACGGGGCTGGAGATCGCCGAACAGGCCGCTGCCGAGGACGTGACCAAGGCCGATGTGCTGATCTGCTGCGGCGGCGGTGGGCTGACCTCTGGCATCGCATTGGCGCTGGAGGCAAATGCACCGGGCCTGCGCGCCCGCCCGGTGGAGCCCGAAGGCTTCGACGATGTGAAACGCTCGCTCGCCTCGGGCGCGATCGAGCGGAACACCCGCACATCGGGCTCGCTCTGCGATGCCATCGTCACGCCATCGCCGGGTCAGATTACCTTTCCGATCATGGCGCGGCTCTGCGGCCCGGGTATCGCCGTGACCGAGGAAGAGGCGCTTGCCGCAATGACGCAGGCCTTCAACCGCCTGCATATCGTGCTGGAACCCGGCGGCGCCGTGGCTTTGGCCGCCGCCCTCTATCACCCGTCTGCCGTGGAGGGGGATGTCGTCATCGCGGTCGCCTCGGGCGGCAATGTCGACCCCGACGTCTTCCGCATGGCGCTCGACCGCTATGCCTGAGGTCCGGTAAGGTATTCCGGTCTTGCGCGGGAAGGCGACACTCAGCCAACCTGTTTAATATTTTTCAGAAGCCATTTCGGAGCTTCGCCGTTTTTCCGGCGAAGAGGGCCAATGACCTATTTACTGACCAAGCCTGCTTTTCTCGTGATCACGGCGGCGCTGGCCTATGCGATCGCGACCGCCGGGATCAAATGGGCGTCTGACGCGCCTTCTCCCATCGCGCTTCTCCTGATCGTCGCAGGCTTCGGGCTTGCGACGATTGCCGAGGTGATCGTGCTGCGGCAGGCCGATCTAGGCGTCATCTACATCGCCATCATCACGGTCGAGACGCTGATGGTGCTGACACTTGCCGCTTTCATTGGCGAGGGGCTGAACCCGAAACAGATGCTGGGCGCGGCCTTCGTTCTGGTGGGCATTTTCATCGTCGGTGAATGACGGACCCTTAGACTTCCTCTACCAGCACCACCCCGCCCATAGACTTGATCGCGCCCTTGATCTGGGGATTGACCGGGTAGTCCTGCCCGGCCACGACCTCCACCTCCTCGCCCGTCTCGCGGTCGGCGATGCAGAAGCTGATGGGACCATGCGTGCGGATCTTCGCCTCTTCCACCATCCGGTTCAGAAGCGCCGCGACCGAGGCTATGGCGTCTTCATGCTCGATATGAATGCGCAGGCCAGCACCACCGGCATCCGCCACCACGCCTTCCATCGGCGCGACGGAGCGCGCGACCGGATCGAACTGGCCTTCGTTAAACCGCGCCTCAAGCGACATCACGACATGATTGGTCTGGTCGAAGACCTTGCGGCAGGCGTCGAAATCCTCGGGGAAGAGCGCCATGCCAGAGACCTGCCCGGTCGGGTCGGAGATGTTCATGCGGAAGAACCGCGTGCCGCGCGCCGATTTGCGGTCT
>JAUIDM010000138.1 GCA_030428915.1 Alphaproteobacteria bacterium
CGAAAACACCGTCCACGGCAGCGCCATCCCGCTCGCCGCTATGGCAGCCGCGGCTGGGGCGGCGCGGCAGGCTGGTCTCGTCGTTCATCTCGACGGGGCTCGTTTTTTCAATGCAACGACCGAACTGGGCTGCAAACCGGAGGATCTGGCGGGTATTGCGGATACCGTATCGGTTTGTCTGTCCAAGGGTCTGGGAGCGCCCGCAGGCAGTGTTCTGGTCGGTCCGACCGACGTGATCGCGCGGGCGCGGCGGCTGCGCAAGATGCTCGGCGGCGGGATGCGACAGGCAGGTGTTCTCGCCGCGGCCGGTCGTCACGCGCTCAGGCACAACCGCGCCGCGCTGACAAACGATCATGCCCGCGCAGAACGGCTGGCGGCGGCGCTTCTCGCACTCGGCGCGGGCGAAGTCCGTCGGGCGACCAATATGGTCTTTTTCTCACCCACGGCGGTCGAACCGACCGTCCTTGCCGACAAGATGGCTGGGAGGGGCGTGCGCATCGCCGCCCAGTCTCCCGCGATCCGGTTGGTGCTGCATCGCGATATCGGCGACGCCGCGCTGGACCATGCCATCGCCGCCTTCCGCGCCTGCCTCGGCGGCTGACGACGCGTCCGTCACAGGGCAAGGTGATTGTTCCCGTCGGCATTTACCTCTAAACCGGCACAAACCGCTCGAGGCCCGAACGTGACCGACAGACCGAAGACACCAACCCTCGACCGTGTGACGGTTCCCGCCGATTTGAAGGCGTTGTCCGACCGTGAATTGCGGCTCGTGGCAGACGAGTTGCGCGCCGAAACCATAAGCGCGGTATCGGTCACCGGCGGCCATCTGGGCGCCGGGTTGGGCGTTGTGGAACTGACGGTGGCACTTCATGCGGTCTTCGATACGCCACATGACAAGATCATCTGGGATGTCGGCCATCAGTGCTACCCGCACAAGATCCTGACCGGACGGCGCGACCGCATTCGTACACTTCGGCAGAAGGATGGGCTTTCGGGTTTCACCAAACGCTCGGAAAGCCCCTATGACCCGTTCGGCGCGGCGCATTCCTCCACCTCCATCTCCGCAGCACTCGGCTTTGCCGCCGCGCGCGACCTTGGCGGCGACGCTGGCGACGCAATTGCAGTCATCGGCGACGGCGCGATGAGCGCGGGCATGGCCTATGAGGCGCTGAACAATGCCGGCCACCTTAAAAAGCGGCTTTTCGTCGTTTTGAACGACAACGAGATGTCGATTGCCCCGCCTGTCGGTGCGATGTCGTCCTACCTCTCGCGGCTCTACGCGGGCGCGCCCTATCAGGAATTCAAGGCCGCCGCGAAAGGCGCGATCAGCCTTCTTCCCGAACCCTTCCAGGAAGGCGCGCGGCGGGCGAAAGAGATGCTGAAGGGCATGACGGTCGGCGGTACTCTTTTTGAGGAGTTGGGCTTCTCCTATGTCGGTCCCATCGACGGCCACGATATGGAGCAGCTTCTCTCTATCCTGCGGACGGTCCATGACCGCGCAACGGGGCCGATCCTTATCCACGTCCTGACAAAAAAGGGCAAGGGTTATGCGCCGGCCGAACGCGCCGCCGACAAGGGCCATGCGACGGCCAAATTCGATGTGGTGACAGGCGAGCAGAAAAAGACGCCCTCCAACGCACCGTCCTACACAAAGGTCTTTGCCCAATCCCTGATCCGAGAGGCGGAAGGTGACGACAAGATCGTCGCGATCACTGCGGCGATGCCGGACGGGACCGGCCTCAACCTCTTCGCCGAACGCTACCCCAGGCGCTGCTTTGACGTGGGCATCGCGGAACAGCACGCCGTAACTTTCTCTGCAGGGCTGGCGGCGGCCGGGCTGAAACCCTTCTGCGCACTTTATTCGACGTTTCTGCAACGCGGATACGATCAGGTCGTGCACGACGTGGCGATTCAGCGGCTGCCGGTGCGCTTTGCCATCGACCGGGCCGGGCTTGTGGGGGCGGACGGCGCCACACATGCCGGGGCTTTCGACATCGCCTATCTCGCCAATCTGCCCGGAATGGTGGTGATGGCCGCCGCCGATGAAGCAGAGCTGGTCCACATGGTCGCCACGGCCGTTGCCATCGACGACCGCCCCTCTGCCTTCCGCTTCCCGCGCGGCGAAGGGGCGGGTGTCGACATGCCAGAACGCGGCCAGCCGCTGGAGATCGGCAGGGGTCGCATTATCGCCGAGGGCGGTCGGGTCGCGATCCTTTCCTTCGGCACAAGGCTGGCCGAGGTGCTGAAAGCCCGCGAAAGCCTCACTGCACGCGGCCTTGCCCCCACCATCGCCGATGCCCGCTTCGCCAAACCTCTGGACCGCGACCTGATCCTGCGGCTGGCCGCAGAGCACGAGGCGCTGATCACGATCGAGGAAGGCGCCATCGGCGGTTTCGGCAGCCACGTAGCACAGCTTCTTGCCGAGGAAGGCGTCTTTGACCGGGGCCTGAAGTTCCGCTCCATGGTCTTGCCCGACATCTTCATAGATCAGGCTAGTCCTGAAGACATGTATGCCACTGCCGGGATGGATGCGGCCCGGATCGAAGCCAAGGTCCTGGAGATTCTGAACGTCGCCAGCGTGGCCAGCAAACGCGCCTGACCCGGATCAGTCGCCCTTGTCCAGACGTGCCTCGATCGCCTTCAGGCGCATCAATACCTCGTCCCGGTAGGCGTCGGTTATCGCCACTTCTTCCTCGCTATGGGCGGCCTGCATCGAATTGACGATCAAACCGACCAGCAGGTTCACCACCGCGAAGGTCGTAATCAGGATGAACGGCACGAAGAACATCCAAGCCTGCGGATAGACCTCCATCACCGGTCGCACGATACCCATCGACCAGCTTTCAAGCGTCATGATCTGAAACAGGGAGTATCCAGACCGGCCGAGCGTGCCAAACCACTCCGGAAAACTTGCGCCAAACAATTTCGTCGCCATGACAGAGGCCGCGTAAAACACGATCCCCATCAACAGAAAAACCGACCCCATGCCCGGCAGAGCGGTGATGAAGCCCTCGACCACCCGCCTGAGCCGGGGCGTGACCGAGATCACGCGCAGGACACGGAGGATGCGCAGCACCCGAAGAACCGCAAAACCCTGCCCTGCCGGAACCAGCGCAACTGCGACAATCGCAAAGTCGAACAGATTCCAGCCATCGCGGAAAAAGGCCAGACGCCGCGCATAGAGCTTCGCGGCGATCTCGGCCACGAACACCGCAAGGCACAGGCTGTCGAGAAAAAGCAGAAGCTCACCAGCAGTCGTCATAGCCGCATCCGATGTCTCCAGCCCGAGGATGGCAGCGTTGAACAGGATGACGCCGATGATGCCGTACCGCACCGCAGGGCGTTCGAGAAATTCGGAAACACGTTCGCGGACAGACATGCCGGCACCCTTGATCCTGTTGCGCCTTCATATGGAATGCAAAACCGCCCCCGGCAAGGTCATGCGGGAACAGACGGGCGCGCAGATGCATCAGGATGTCCGGATGTTCCGTGCGCAATGACTGTCCGCGCTGTGAGGCGTGGGATGCCCCTGGGTTCAGTAGTAGCTGCGCACCAGGGCCCCCGATATCAACGACCAGCCATCGGCGACGACAAAGAAGGCCAGTTTGAACGGCAACGCAACGATCGCGGGCGGAACCATCATCATCCCCATCGACATCAGCACGGCTGAGACGACAAGGTCGATGATCAGGAATGGAAGGTAGATCAGGAACCCGATCTCGAACGCCCGGGCAATTTCCGAAAGCATGAAAGACGGTACAAGCAGCGACAATGGCGCGGATTCCACTTCGGTCTGCATCGCGGTTTCCGGCCTGAGGGAGGCCAGCGACAGGAATGTGTCGACCTCGATCCGCGCCGCCATGAAGCTTCGGAAAGGCGCAATCCCGCGGTCAAATGCTGTCGGCAGATCGAGCGCCCCCACAATAAGCGGCTGAACGCCCACCGCCCATGCTTCGGAAAAAACCGGTTCCATGATGAACCAGGTGAGAAACAGCGCGAGCGAGACGATGAGCATGTTGGGCGGCGACTGCTGTAGCCCGATTGCCTGCCTCAGGATCGAAAGGACCGTGACGATGAACGGAAAGCAGGTCACCATGACCGCAAGTCCCGGCGCAAGGCTGAGAACCGTGACCAGCGCGATCAGGAGAAGCGACTGGCCGGTCAGCGTCTGATCGCCGAGAGACAGTGTAAGATCCTGTGCACCCAGAGGCAGCGCCGAGATAACCAGACCGATCAGCGCAACGAACGCGGTACGAAGCATCAATCAGAGACCGTTCTGCAGATCTGCGACCTCAGTCAGACGCACGGCAAGCTGGCCCGTCTGATCGCCGTCGAGCTCGGTCAGTTCCCCGCGGGCGATCAGCCGGTCGCCGACATAAAGCTCGACCGGATCGTCGACTTTCTTGTCGAGGGGCAGGATCGCGTCCCGCTTGAGCCGCAGAAGCTCGCGCACAAGTGGCCGCGCCCTGCCGACAGATATCGTAATTTCGATCGGCACCTGCGTGAATGGGTTGCCGTCGGCGAACACCGGTTTGTCGCCGTCATCCATGACGTCTCTCCTCGTGTTTTTCGATCTGAAAAAAGCTGGACACGGCAGCTGAAATTGCCTCGATGACACCATCGAGATCGATCCGCGTCTCATCCGTGCCGAATTTCAGATAGACCTGCCCGTCGCCCAAAGATTTCTCTTCGCAGACGATGAGCGGAAAGGGCGCGTTGTTGACGACAAGCCGCTCCAGAAGGTCGCGGTTCGACGGGTTGGCGACCAGGGAAACTGGTTGGGCGGCCAAATCCTCGGCAATCGGGCGTAAATGCTCCATCACGATAGGGGTCAGGGAGTGTCGCGCAATCGTCGGCAGGACCTTGTTGACCATATCGTTGAGCAGCGGTTCCAGCGTGCGCAGGACGTGCCTGTGCGCCTCGTGATAGGTAAAGGACATATCCTGCAGATTTCGACCGAGGTCGGCGCGAAGGCGGGCGACCTCGCCATCCTGGGCGGCCACCGCATCGTCCCACCCGGCAGTGTAGCCCTGCTCATACGCGGCCAGCCGGCATTCCTCCAGTTCCGCCTGATCAAGTTCGACCCGCTCGTCGGTCATGTCGGTCAGTTCGAAAACCTCAAGCTGAACACGGCGGGACATCAGGCGCGCTCCTCTTCGCTGTCTTCCATCCAGCCGCGCAAAATCTCCACTGTCTCATCCTGGCGCTCCGAGATCATCTTCCGCAGCCGCGTGACCGGATCGGCATCGGCCATGCCTTCGTGACGCCCGGAAACCACGGGCAGGCTGCCCGGCACAAAGTCACCCTCGTCGATCTCTCCGTTTAATGCCTCGGCTCCGGTCGAGGGCAGGCCACGCGGGGCCGGTGGTTCGAGCTGCGGCGATCTTGACGCGCGCGAGGTCAGGATCGGTCTCACGACGAAAAGCCCGAGCACGAGGCTGACCATTGACAGCACCGCAAGTTGGACGATGCTCATGAGGTCGAGTCCGGCCAGCAGCGACACGCCCGGCGCGGCCTCGACCGGGACGACAGGCTCGAAACTCATCGACTTCAGGGTAATGACATCGCCGCGTCCGGCATCGAACCCCACCGCCGCCGCGACCAGTTCGTGCAATGCGGCCAGTTCCTCATCACTGCGGGGTTCGGTCACCGCCTCCCCAGCCGCGTCCACCGTCGTGACGCCGTCAACCAGCACCGCGACCGTCAGGCGCTTGATCGCGCCGGGCGTCTTCACAACCTCGCGCGTCGTCTCGGAAACCTCGAAATTCGTACGTTCGCGGATTTCGCTGTTTTGACTCTGCGAAGATCCATCCGAGCCGCCTGCATCGCCGCTCGGCAGGTTCGACGCAACCGTCACCGCGCTTGCGCCGCTGTCAGATGCGGATGTCGTCCGCTCCTCGGTATCCGTGGAGATGGCCACCCGGCTTTCCGGATCGAAACGACGTTCGGTGATCGCCTCGCGTTCGGTCACCGTCTCGACCGCGACCTCCACAATCGCATTGCCGTAACCGACGCGCGCCTCAAGAAGTCGTTCCACATTGCGGCGCATCGCCTCGGCTCGGTCCTCGCCCGCGGGTCCCGTCACCTCATCCCCGGTCGTCACGAGGCCGCCTTCGCCGTCGATGATCGAGACATCTTCCGGCGACATGCCCGCGATTGCGGAAGAGACAAGAAATTTCAACGCCTTGGCGTGGGCGGGCGTGATCCCCCCCGCGATTGTGGTTACAGCCACAGAAGCCGTGGGCCGGGCACGGTTGCGCAGGCCCTGCGCGCGGGTATCGGCGATATGGACTCGGGCGGAACGGACCTGTGGCAGTGCGGTGATCGTCCGCGACAGTTCCCCTTCCTTGGCACGCAGATAGGCCGCGTCGAACATCTGCGATGTGGTGCCGAATCCCGAGAGCGAATCAAGCAGTTCATAGCCCGCGCCGCTGTTCGCAGGCAGCCCTTCGGCTGCAAGCGTCATGCGCAATTCATCTCGTCTCGTGGCCTCCACATAGATCGCGGTTCCGCGCACCTCATAAACCGCCGCGCGCTGATCGAGCGCGGCCAGAACCTCTCCCGCGCGGTCGCCGTCAAGTCCGGCATAGAGCAACGACATCCCCGGCTTTGTGGCGAGATTGGTCAGACCTAGAACTGCGGCAAACATCGCGACGGTCGCAAGTACAGCGATAACGCGCCGTCGGGGATCAAGGTTCTGCCAGACGGCCGCCAGTTCTCGCACGCGGTTTCTCCACTCTCTGGGCTTCTGCCCGTCGCCTGCCGCATGCTTCACCGATTGCGCTTAACAATCGGTTAGTTTCCTTCGGGCTATAGCGATTGGGCAGCCAAAGCCCTGGAAAACCCATGTCGGACGCCGAATCAGACCCCGCGAAACCAGCAAAAGAAAAATCGAAGCTGCCGTTAATGATCGGGCTGGTACTGATGCTCGTGCTCGGCGGCGGCGGCTTTTTCGCGGCCTATTCGGGGATGCTCCTTGGCCATGGGGGCGAGGATCACGCCAAGGAAGATGTGCATGTAGAGGCATTGCCAGACATCGCCTTCGTTCCGATTTCCCCCATCGTCGTGTCGCTCGGGACCGAGCCGTCGAGACGATATCTGCATTTCACCGCCCAGCTCGAGGTCGCCAGGGCATATGAGGCCGACATGCTCCTGATACTGCCACGCGTCCTCGACGTTCTGAACGGGTATCTCCGCGCAGTGGAAGTGCGCGAACTTGAAGACCCGACCGCCCTTGTGCGGCTACGGGCCCAGATGCTGCGCCGGGTGCAGATGGTAGCTGGCGACGGCCGTGTGCGCGACCTGCTCGTGACCGAATTCGTGATCAACTAGGAGGCATTGATGGACCTCATTGCCGATATTCTTCTGGGTGCGGGCGCGCTCGGGGCAGGGCTCTATTGTCTGGTGCTGTCTCGGCGGCTGAAAGCGTTCAATCAGCTTGAAAACGGCATGGGCGGTGCCATTGCGGTTCTGTCGGCACAGGTCGACGACATGACCAAGGCGCTCGACACGGCACGCGGCGCGGCGGGAGACTCGGCCAATTCTCTTCGCGAAATGACGACGCGCGCTGAAGCGGCAGCGGCCAAGCTGGAACTGATGCTGGCGACGCTGCATGACCTGCCCGAAGTTGGCGAACGCAAGTTGCGGGTAGTTCGCCGTCGCAGCGAGGGTAACGGGCGTATGGAGGCGGCGGAATGACCAAGACCACACCAGCCAAACGCGCAGCCCGTCGCCCCGGGCGCGGAGCACTCTCGATCATTGCAGTTCTCCTTGCCGGTTCCGGGGTGTTGCGGATCGGTCTGGGGACTGGCCATGCCCTAGCCAAGACCGGCGGTGCCGACGCGTCGGTCGCCGAGCCACCCGAAATCTGCGCATCCGATGGTGGTGCGCTGGCCATGCTGGAGGATTTGCGTGCACGAGAGGAACGCTTGATCCTGAGGGAAGAGCAGGCCGCCGACCGGCAACAGGCACTTGCCCTGGCCAAGACGGAAATAGACCAAAAACTCGCCGCGCTGGTGGCTGCCGAGGAACGTCTTGCCAGCACCCTGACGCTCGCCGATGAGGCCGCAGACAAGGATGTCGCACGACTTGTCGCGGTCTACGAAAAGATGAAGCCCAAGGATGCCGCCCTGCTTTTCGAGGAGATGGCCCCGGATTTCGCGGCCGGTTTCCTCGCACGGATGAAGCCGGAGGCCGCTGCCGCCGTCATGGCCGGGCTGGAACCGCAAAAGGCCTACACGATCAGCGTGCTTCTGGCCGGGCGCAATGCCGGCGCGCCGCGTGAATGAGGTGAAGACGAAATGTTAAATGCCATCTTCAAGGCACGGGCCGGAGCAAGACCGGCTAGCGGGGCATTTGCGGAAAGGACGGGATCATGATCGGCATCATCGGCATCGCCATCATCTTCATCATGGTCTTCGGCGGTTATATGGCGGCTGGCGGCAAGCTGGGCATCATCCTGAAAGCCCTGCCCTTCGAAATGATCATGATCGGAGGGGCTGCGGCAGGGGCATTCGTTCTGTCCAACGACGGCGCCTCGATCAAACATACACTCAAGGATATCAGTAAGGTTTTTAAGGGCGCCCACTGGAAGCCCGATGACTACCGCGACCTGCTCTGTCTGCTGTTCGCGCTGATCCGCCTTGCCAAGCAGAACCCGGTCGCCGTGGAGGAGCATATCGAAAACCCCGAAGCCTCGGCGATCTTCGGCAAGTATCCGAAGATCCAGCATGACCACGCGGCGATTGAACTGATCTGCGACACGATGCGCTCGGCCTCGATGAACTATGATGACCCGCATCAGGTGGAAGAAATTCTCGAAAAACAACTCGATGCCAATCTGCATCACGCGATGCATTCGACCCACGCGCTGCAATCCATCGCCGACGGTCTGCCCGCTCTCGGCATCGTCGCGGCGGTGCTCGGAGTCATCAAGACCATGGGCTCGATCGATCAGCCGCCCGAGATCCTCGGCAAGATGATCGGTGGCGCGCTGGTCGGCACATTTCTGGGCGTGTTCCTGGCCTATGGTCTTGTCGGCCCCTTCGCCGCCAAACTGAAGGCGGTGATTGAGGAGGACAGCCATTTCTATCAGCTCATCCGCGAGGTTCTGGTCGCAAACCTGCACAATCACGCTGCCAATATCTGCATCGAGGTCGGTCGCCAGAACACGCCGCATCATTTCCGCCCAAGCTATTCGGCGCTGGAAGAAGCGCTGAAAGCGGTCAAATCCGACGCGGCATGAGACAGTTCGCCTCCTCCATCCACAGGATCATCGTGGGCATGGCGACCGCGCTGATGTTCACAACCTTCGATCTATCCTTCGCCATTGCGGAAACTCTGCGGGTGCGCGCCGGAGAGCATGATGGTTTTTCTCGCATCGTGCTGGATCTGACAGTACCGGCCGGGTGGTCGCTCGGGCGCGACGGGAATGCATATGTTCTGACACTGGATCGGAACAACGTGGAATTCGACCTGTCCCGCATCTACCGGATGATCCCGCGCGACCGTATTGCCGATCTCGTCCAGACCGGTAACGGCACACTTCGCTTTTCGCTCGACTGCGATTGCCATGCCAACGCATTTATGACGGCGGACGGTTCGGTCGTCATCGATATCGCCGATGGCTCCCCAAACGCGGCGTCTCCCTTTGAAACACCGATTGCGACCCCGCAGCAACCGGAAGACACGGCGCGCCTCTCGCCCCACCCCGAAATCGTCGCGCCGAACAATACAAACGCCTTGCGGCCGCTCGCTACTCAGTACGGGCAAGCTGCGCCCGACCCCCGGCTTGCGCTGTTTTGGCGTGGTGTGGTTCCATCGCCTTCCGCGCAAAGCACGACTGAAGAGAGCCCGGCGGGCACCACGTTCCATGGCCGCCCTGCGGCAATCGTAGCCCCGGCGCCCGACGCGATATCCGAACCTATTCCGGACGGGGGAACCGCCGAGCCTGTTGCGTCTGCAGACACTGCTCCGCAAGCGCCGATGCTGTCGGTTCCGGCGTTACCGGACCCGCGCGTCACGACCGCGCAAAACGACCTTTTTGAACAGTTAAGCCGCGCCGCTGCCCAGGGCCTCAT
>JAUIDM010000139.1 GCA_030428915.1 Alphaproteobacteria bacterium
TCATCGCAGTCGATGCAGCGGTAGATCAGCCACGCGTCGAGCCGCCGCCCGTTCGCATTCAGTCGCGCTTTGCCCGAAAACACGAAAGGCCGCGCAGTGCCACAATGGTGGCAGTGAAGCCAGGGACGGGGGGCGCCGCCGGGCAGGACGGTCCAGCGGACCGTAAGATGAAGGGACATTCCGTCGATACCTTCCAGAAGGAAGCGCATCGGACGACGACGGACGCGGACGGGCAGGCGCGGTCAGGAAGAGCCGGGACATGGCCCCGCGCAGCCGCGGGGCCTGCGACAGCCGGACCGGTCTCGATCGGCCACCCGACGCACTGCAATACCCCGCGCCGGATGGCGCGTGCAGGGTCATAGCCAGATGAGACCGGGCGTTACGACGGCAAGTCCAACCTCGCGGGTGGTCGCTCTTCCACCGCCTTCGTACCAGACAGCGGCGTATCGGTGAAGCAAAACTGCAGCGACGCTCGCCCCGGCGAGTGCCGCGACGGATCGCCCATGCGCTCAAACGCACGCAATCTGATCACGGAAGACCGATGAACGGATATCGATGCAGGCCAGTCTCGTCGCTCGGTTGCGCAATCGTGACTCCGGCCGCCTCGTCGCGCGTCACTCCGGTCATTCGCGTATCGTCCGCACCCTCGGTCGCAACCGAAAGAAGCGTCGCGGCCCGGCGATCCGAAAACCTGTAGCAATTGCCACCACCGATCGTGCCAGACAGCACAACTACCCGGACGGGCAAGGCACGTTCAGCGTGTTGACCCACCACAAGCCGGCCGGCCTTGACATCCAACCCGACCTGCTCATCTCCTAGGACGAAAGAGAGCGAACACAGGAACCGGTTCGATGCCACTGCCACTTGCGCCCATCGCTGGCTTTGCAATCCGCTACGGTGCCGTCGCGCTGGCCGCCTATGGCCTGCGCAGAGCGCTGAGAAAGGGCCGAACCGACCAGCGGGCCGAGGATGCGCTTGATGCGATGGACGAAGGCGTGGCGATCCACCGCCCGGCGGACCGCGACCAGACCAATGCCGCGGCCCGCTTCCGTCGGGTCATCCGTTGGGGCGGAACCGCCATCGAGATCGACGCGGCCGCTCTCGGTCGGTTCCGGATGCGCAAAATCTGAGGATCGACAATGCGGCTCTATCATTCGCCGACAACGCCCTATGGGCGCAAAGTCATGGTGCTTCTGCATGAGACCGGCCTGGTGGGCGATGTTGAGGTCGTCCAGGCTGGCGGCACACCGCTCGACCCCGGCACCCAACCGCTCGATGCAAACCCGCTGGGCAAGATTCCCGTACTGGAACCTGGCGACGGAACCGCCATTTACGACAGCCGTGTTATCTGCCGCTATCTCGACACTCGCGCTGGTGCGGGACTCTACCCGCCCGCGCCGCGCCTTTGGCAATGCCTGACGCTGGAGGCAACGGCCGACGGTATTCTGGAGGCCGCCCTGCTCATGGTCTACGAATCGCGCCTGAGGCCCGAACCGATCCGATTCGAGCCATGGGTGGAGGGCCAATGGACCAAGGTCACCCGCGCGCTCGACACGCTTGAGGATCGCTGGATGGGGCACCTGCACGGCCCCCTCGACATGGGTCAGATCGCCCTGGCCTGCGCGCTCGGCTACCTCGATTTCCGCCACGGACCCCGCGACTGGCGCAAGGGCCGGGCAGAGCTTGCGACATGGTACGATGCCTTCTCGCGGCGTAAGTCCATGACGGCGACCGAGCCAAAAGGGTGAACCTGCCCCTCGCGCCGTTTCTGACGGTCTGGGCCGTGCTGGCGATGAACATCGCCTCGCCCGGGCCGAACGTGCTGAACACCATTACCACGGCGATGGGTTCTGGCCGCGCGGCGGGACTCGCCTCCGCCCTTGCGGTGGCCGCAGGCATCGGCCTCTGGTGTATCGGCATGACGCTTGGCATGGCGGCGCTCTTCCTCGCCCTGCCTGCGACACGCACGATGCTCACCGGAATCGCGATCTGCCTCTTGCTGTGGTTCTCCGGCCGATACCTGCGCACCGCCTGGCTGGGCTGGCTGGGTTCAGGCAGCCGGCTTTCCGGGCGGCAGGGATTGTCGCTGCGCACGTCTTTCCTCCGTTCGCTCTCGGTCAATGCGCTCAATCCCAAGGCGTTGACCACCTGGGTGGTGGTACTCTCGCTCTTTCCCATAGCCCGCGCCGGGGCAGGTGATATTGGCCTTCTTTGCGCCGGGGCGTCCATCATCGCGTTCGCGATCCATGCGGCTTACGCGCTCGCGTTCTCAACGGCACCGGCCGCCCGCGCCTACCTCAGGGCAGCGCCGGTGATCAACGGGGCCGTCGGCCTCTTCTTTGCCGGTTTCGCAATCAGGCTCGCGGCCGACCTTCTTCACTGAGGTGTTCAGAACCACATGTCGGCCACACAGCGCCCGTCCGGAGGGAGATCCTCGAATGTGCCCAGACCGTCGAAGCGCTGCAAAGGGATTGCCGACACCGTTTCGGGCTCTGACAGCCGGACATTGACCGCGATCCGGCGGCGGCCGTCTGGACCCGGTTTGCGGCCTCGCCAATGGGTCACCGCACCGCAGGTCAGGCAAAAATGAAAGGCAAGAACGCCACCCGGACGTTCGTAGCCGCGATGCGCATCGGAATCCGCATGGATCGAGACCCCCTCCCCCTCGTATCCGTATATCCAGAGGGATCCGTAGCGTCGGCAGGCCGTACAGTTGCAGGCGGTAGCCGAGCGCGGCTGGCCCTCATACGTCCAGCGCACTGCCCCGCATTGGCACGAACCTTCCAACATGGTCGTAACTCCAGTCACGCTTGCCTTGCTGCCACTGGGGCATAAGAGCAGAAGCGGCCCTGTCTAAAAACCGGAAACCGCGGGGAATCACTATTTGACGGCGCAATCGGGACTGCCCGGCAAGTGACTTTTTCGCCGCCGCCCGGCGGCAACAGTGCCGCAGAGCCCTTGATGCGCCCGATTGTCCGCTGGACGGGCCTGAATTTGGCCGCTAATAACCGCCCGGGAAGGCTGCGGGCAACTGCGGCCCGTTCGTCGCAGGACCGGCCCGCCGGTCGAAGAAGGGAGAAAGTTTCGTGTCCCAAGCTGAAGACCACGCAGGCACCCGGAGGGATTTCCTCTACTATGCCACCGCGGGCGCCGGGGCGGTCGCGGGCGGCGCTGCCGTCTGGACCCTCGTTGACCAGATGAACCCCTCTGCCGATGTGCAGGCGCTGTCGTCGATCTTCGTCGACGTGTCGGGCGTCGAAGTGGGCACGCAGTTGACCGTGAAATGGCGCGGCAAGCCGGTTTTCATCCGCCGCCGGAGCCAGGAAGAGATCGACGCCGCGCGCGCTGTGCCGCTCGCCGATCTGGTCGATGGCAAGGCCGACAACGCGAACCTTTCGGCCGAGGCGGACGCATCCGATGAAAACCGCACGCTCGACGAGGCGGGCGAATGGCTGGTGATGATGGGTGTCTGTACCCATCTCGGCTGCGTGCCTCTGGGCGACGGCGCTGGCGACTTTGGCGGCTGGTTCTGCCCATGCCACGGGTCGCACTACGATACGGCCGGCCGTATCCGCAAAGGCCCCGCGCCACGGAATCTCGACATTCCGGTCGCGGCCTTCACCGACGAAACCACGATCAAGCTGGGCTGAGGGGGCTGAGATATGGCTGGTATTCCGCACGACCATTACGAGCCCAAGACGGGTTTTGAGCAGTGGCTTCACCGCCGCCTGCCGATCGTGAGCCTGGCTTACGACACGCTGATGATCCCGACCCCGAAGAATCTGAACTGGTGGTGGATCTGGGGCATCGTCCTTGCCTTCTGCCTTGTCCTGCAGATCGCGACGGGCATCGTTCTCGCGATGCACTACACGCCGCATGTCGATAAGGCTTTCGCGTCGGTCGAGCATATCATGCGCGACGTCAACGGCGGCCACATGCTGCGTTACATTCACGCCAACGGCGCATCGCTGTTCTTCCTTGCGGTCTATATCCACATCTTTCGCGGCCTTTTCTACGGTTCGTACAAGGCGCCCCGCGAAATCACCTGGATCATCGGCATCCTGATCTTCCTGGCGATGATGGGCACCGCCTTCATGGGCTATGTGCTTCCCTGGGGTCAGATGTCGTTCTGGGGCGCGACCGTGATCACCGGCCTCTTCGGCGCGATCCCGGGCATCGGCGAGCCGATCCAGACCTGGCTTCTGGGCGGGCCGGCGGTGGACAATGCCACGCTGAACCGCTTCTTCTCGCTGCACTACCTGCTGCCCTTCGTGATCGCGGCGCTCGTTGCCGTCCACATCTGGGCCTTCCACACCACGGGCAACAACAACCCGACAGGTGTCGAGGTGCGGCGCGCATCGAAGGCCGAGGCCGAGAAGGACACGCTGCCCTTCTGGCCCTATTTCGTGATGAAGGACCTCTTCGCGCTGGGCGTGGTTCTGGTCATCTTCTTCGCGATCGTCGGCTTCATGCCGAACTACCTTGGCCACCCCGACAACTACATCGAAGCCAACCCGCTGGCGACGCCCGCGCATATCGTGCCGGAATGGTACTTCCTGCCCTTCTACGCGATCCTGCGCGCGTTCACCTCGGATGTCTGGGTCGTGATGCTCACGAACTGGGTGACGTTCGGGATCGTCGACGCCAAGTTCTTCGGCGTGCTGGCGATGTTCGGCGCGATCGCCGTCATGGCCATTGTGCCGTGGCTTGATACGTCGAACGTGCGCTCGGGCCAGTACCGGCCGATGTTCCGCTGGTGGTTCTACCTGCTGATCGTCGACTTCGTCGTCCTGATGTGGTGCGGTGCCATGCCGGCCGAGCCGCCCTATTCGATCATCTCGCTGATCGGGGCCGCCTACTGGTTCGCCTATTTCCTCGTGATCCTGCCGCTTCTGGGCGTGATCGAGAAGCCGACGACACCGCCGGCGACGATCGAGGATGACTTCAACGCGCATTACGGCGCAAAAAGCACTCCGGCCGAGTGAGCGGAAAGGATTGATTGAGATGCTGAGAAAAATCGCAATCGCGGCCATTTCCGTTCTGGCCCTGTCCGGCGGCGCCTATGCCGCCGGTGGCGGAGAGCAGCATATCGAGGATGTGGACTTCTCGTTCGAAGGCCCGTTCGGGAAATATGACGAGCACCAACTGCAGCGCGGCCTTCAGGTCTATACCGAAGTCTGCTCGGCATGCCATGGCATGAAATTCGTGCCGATCCGGTCGCTCTCGGACGAAGGCGGCCCGCATCTGCCCGAAGACCAGGTGCGCGCCTATGCAAAGCAGTTCACCGCCATCGACAAGGAGACGGGCGAGGAACGTGAGGCAACGCCGAATGACTTCTTCCCGAAATCCTCTCTGTCGAACGCCCCGGACCTGAGCTTGATGGCCAAGGCCCGCGCCGGTTTCCACGGGCCCTACGGCACGGGGATCAACCAGTTCTTCAGGGGCATCGGCGGCCCGGAATACATCGTGTCGATCCTGACCGGCTATACCGGCCATGAGGTCGAGCAGGCCGGGACGACCTTCTATGAGAACACAGCCTTCCCGGGTGGCCTGATCGCGATGAACCCGCCCTTGTCGGACGGTCAGGTCGAATATGCGGACGGTCACGACAACTCGGTTCATCACATGGCCGAGGATGTCGCCGCGTTCATGATGTGGGCGGCGGAACCCAAGATGATGGCGCGCAAACAGGCAGGTTTTGTGGCCGTGCTGTTCCTCGGACTGCTGACGGTTCTCCTCTACCTGACCAACAAGCGTCTTTGGGCACCCCACAAGGGCAAGAAACAGGGCTGATCTCCCCTCGCAGGGTTAGGAACGCTCAGACAATTGAAAACGCGCCCTCCGGGGCGCGTTTTTTAGTTCCCGAGATAGGTGGCAAGCGCCGGCGGCGGATTGTCGAGCAGGCCAGTGGTCGGGCGCGGTGCATGGGCCATGCCGTCGGCGACAAGGATTGTCTGGGGCGCGAAACGGCGGGCGTCTTCCGGCGCGTGGCTGACCATCAGAACGGTCGCACCCGTCTCCCCGGCAATCTCAGCCACAAGATCAAGCATCTCGGCCTTGAGAGCCGGGCCGAGGGCGGCGAAAGGCTCGTCAAGCAGCATCAGCGGTCGCGCCCTGAGAAGTGCGCGGGCGAGCGCCACCCGGCTTTGCTGCCCGCCCGACAGCGTCGCGGGCTTGCGGCCTTCCATGCCCTGAAGCCCGGTGCGGGTCAGGGCGTGGACGACGGCCTGATGATCCGCCGGGCTCAGCCGAAGATCTGGACGCAGCCCAAGGCCGACATTCTGGGCGACCGTCAAATGCGG
The DNA here is from genome assembly GCA_030428915.1 of Alphaproteobacteria bacterium. Taxonomy (GTDB): domain Bacteria; phylum Pseudomonadota; class Alphaproteobacteria; order Rhodobacterales; family Rhodobacteraceae; genus Albidovulum. Next base: position 6,303 of record JAUIDM010000139.1, read on the forward strand.
GAACAGGTTCTGGTCCTGAAACAGGATCGACAGGGGGCGCCTGCCGGGTTGGGCAGTGGTGATCTCTTTGCCGTCCCAGAGGATTCGGCCCGAGGCCGCCGGAAAGAAACCGGCGATGACCGACAGAAGCGTTGACTTGCCCGCCCCGGACGGGCCGATCACGGCAACCCGCGCACCCCGTTCGATGCGGAAATCGGCGCTCAGGCGGAAGGCGCCCTGAGTGATGGTGATGTCCTGAAGTTCAAGCATCGGCGCGTCCCCCACGGTCAAGGGCCCAGAACAGGACAAGGCTAAGCGCCAAAAGAAGTACGGCCGCACCTGCCGCGTCCTCCATCCGGTAGGCACCCATCAGTCGGTAGAGCTGCAAGGGCAGGGTCGCGCTCTCCTCATCCGCGAAAAGAGCGATGACACCCAGATCGCCCATGGACAAGGCCGCGGTCAGTCCGGCGGCGAAACCCAGCGGGCGACGCAGGCGCGGCAGGGTCAGAAGGCGCAGCCGGGCAAGACCCGTCAGGTCGAGGCTTTGCGCAAGGCGGCCGTAATCGGCCTCCAGTTCCCGCGCGGCAGGAAGAAGGGCGCGCAGGCAGAAGGGCAACGCCATCGCGGCATTGACCGCAACGGTCACGGCAAGGGCGATATCTCCGGGACTGGCGAAGGGGCGCAGGATCAGAAACAGCCCGGTACCGGTCACGAGCGAGGAGGTCGCAAGCGGTAGCATCCCGATGGTCTCCAGCCCCCGTCGCCCGGGCCGCGCTGCACTGGCAAGCGCCAGCGGCAGCGAAACCGCGATGGCTGTGAGCGTCGAGACGCCGGCAACGATGAGAGACCGCAGGGCCGCCTGCCAGACCGGCGCAGGCAATGCACCGAGTCGCGGCAAACCCGCCACGATGACGGCCAGCAGGGGTGCTAGCAGGAAGGTGCTCGTCAGGATCAGAACGGCAGTGTCCTGCGCCCTGAGCAAGGGGCCGTGTGCGTCCCAGCGCGCGACGGGTCTGTCCAGGCCGGTTCCGAACCCCGACGGCAGGGTGAAGCGCGCCGCCAGCAGCGCGGCCGCGGCGCACAGTGCAAGCTGGATCGCTGCCAGCAGCGCCGCGCGGCCAAGGTCGAAATCGTACCGGAAGGACTGATAGATCGCGAGCTCCACCGTTGTCGCCTTCGGCCCGCCACCCAGCGTAAGCGCAACGGCGAAGCTGGTCAGGCAGATCAGGAAGATCGTCACGAAGACACCCGGGGCGCGGGCGCGCAGCATCGGATATTCCAGATGCCGGGCGATGTCGCCGGGGCCGAAACCGAGGGCAGCCGCCAGCCGGAAGCGTTCGGCGGGAATGTCGAACCAGCCCTGCAGCAGGAGCCTGACCGCCAGCGGCAGGTTGAAGAAGACATGCGCCAGCACGACGCCCGCGAAACCATAGATCGAAACGCGGGCGAAGCCTAAGGCAGCCAACCCGTCGTTGAGAAACCCCGACCGGCCAAACACCGCAAGAATGCCCATGACTGCGACGATGACCGGCAAGATGAAGGGCGCACCAAGAAGCGTGATCAGCAGCCCCCGCCCCGGAAAGCGGCGGCGGGCCAATGCGCGGGCTGCGGGGATGGCCAGAAGCAGGCTGAGCGCCGCCGAGACGACCGCCTGTGTCACGGTGAAGCGCAGGGCCGACCAGTCGGCGGGTCCGAGCCCGCCGAAACCCTCGGCGCGCCAGAGAACCGCGCCGAGAGTGCCGATCGTTAGGGTAAGGACCAGCACGGCGGCAAAAGCCGCACAGGTCCGCAGCGCCCGGCTCAGGCGTCGTGCCGGGGCGGCCACGCTCACTCGCTCATCACCTTCAGCCAATCGGCGATCACGGCGTCACGCCGCAACTCGGCCTCTGCCTCGGGCACGAAGAGCGTCTTGTCCGGGCGCGGCAGGTCAGCGAACTCAGTCGGCAATGCACCCTCGAACTCCCGTGCCGGATAGGACCAGTTCGCGGTCGCGATCATACCCTGGAACGCGTCCGACAGGACGTAGTCGACAAAGGCGTCCGCCAGCTCCGGCCGATCGCTGGCCCCTATCTTCGCCACCATCTCGGTCATGAAGTAATGGCCCTCGGGGAAGATCGCCGCCGCCTTGGTGTCATCCCCTTCGGCGATGATGTGATAGGCAGGCGAGGTGGTGAACGACAGGACCATATCGGCCTCGCCCGAAGTGAAAAGGCCGTAAGCCTCCGACCAGCCAGGCGTAACGGTAAGGATCTTCGGCTTCAGCTTGCGCCATGCCTCCTCGGCCCCGTCGCCGAAGACCTCGGAGACCCAGAGGACCAGCGCAAGACCGGAAACGGAACTGCGCGGGTCCTGGATGACGATCTTCACATCATCGGGCATGTCGAGAAGCGCCGCGAAGCTTTCAGGCGGTTCGGCCAGCCGGGTCTTGTCGTAGACGAAGGCTGTTTCGCCCCAGTTGAACGGCACGAACGTATCGTCGTTCCACGCCACGGGCAGGGTCAGGCCCGAGAGGTCCTTGCCATGGGCCGCGAAAAGGCCGGTGGCGCGGGCGGCGGCCGTTTGGTCGGTCGTCAGACCGATGACGGCATCGGCCTCCGTCCCCTCGCCTTCAAGCTTCAGCCGCGACATCACATCGCCTGTGACAAAGCGCAAGTCGCAGGCGCAGGTGGCCTCGAACCCCTCCTCGATGGCCGGGCCCGGGCCCCATTCCGATCCGAAATAGTCCGGCGCATAGATGATCAGTTCGGGCGTGTCTGCGACCAGCGCGGTGCTGGTGGCAAGAAATCCCGCGATCATCAGGGCCGGAGACAGTGCATGTTTCATCTCTCGTCCTCCAATGGTCAGGCGGGCGGAGATGGGGGTGGCTTTTGCCTTACCTTCCCTCCGCCGGTTCTAACCGGTTCAGGTTCAACGGGTTCGCCTGCGCATCTCAGTCCCGGATCAGATCCAGGACACCCCGAGGTGAGGCGGACCCTATACGCAGCGCCGGATGGCTGCAAGGCGACTCATGGCACCCGGGCTCCGTCTGGGCGACCAAGGACGGATAACGCCGGACTGAGAGGCACTGCCGCCCGCCCCGGACTGTTCGCGCGCACCTGGCGGAACGCGGGAAGGCTTGAGTGCCGCCGCGCGCTTCGTTATGCCGCTTTGGCAAAGGAGCCGCGCATGAGCCTGAACACCTACGGTCATCTTTTCCGCGTCACGACCTGGGGCGAAAGCCACGGGCCCGCGCTCGGCGCGACCGTCGACGGCTGCCCGCCGGGTGTAGCGCTGGAAGAGGCGATGCTCCAGCACTGGCTGGATCGCCGCAAGCCGGGGCAGAACAAGTATACGACGCAAAGGCGCGAACCCGATGCCGTGCGCATCCTTTCCGGCGTTTATGAGGGGCGGACGACGGGGACGCCGATCCAGCTGATGATCGAAAATACCGACCAGCGGTCGAAGGATTACGGCGATATCTCGCAGAAGTTCCGGCCCGGTCATGCCGACATCACCTATCACCAGAAATACGGTTTGCGCGATCCGCGCGGCGGTGGGCGGTCGTCGGCGCGCGAAACGGCGGCGCGGGTGGCCGCCGGTGGCGTGGCGCGCGAAGCGCTCAAGATGCTTGCGCCAGAGGTCCGGATCACCGGCTACATGGTTCAAATGGGGCGGCTTCGCGCCGACCGCGACCGGTTCGAGATGACGGAGGTGGAGCGCAACCCCTTCTGGTGCCCAGATGCGACGGCGGCGGCGATCTGGGCCGAGCATCTGGACGAGTTGCGCAAGTCAGGCAATTCCGTGGGTGCCG